>SKHV01000097.1 GCA_007116765.1 Prolixibacteraceae bacterium
CAAACATTCCGGGACTTTATGCTATTGGTGAAGCCAACTTTAGCGACCACGGCGGAAACCGCTTAGGAGCTTCGGCTTTGATGCAGGGACTTGCCGACGGATACTTTATTTTGCCTTACACCATTGGCGACTATCTGGCAAACGACATACTTTCGGGTAAAGTTGATACCAACGCTCCCGAATTTGAAAAAGCCGAGAAAGAAGCTGCCGGACGACTTGAAAAACTTTATAACATTAAAGGTTCGCAACCGGTTGACTATTTCCATAAAAAACTTGGCCACTACATGTGGGATTACGTGGGAATGAGCCGTAATGCTGATGGTTTGAAAATAGCCATCGAAGGCATTAAGGCTTTGAAAGAAGAATTCTGGAAGAATGTTCGCATACCGGGCGAAATGAACAACATGAACCCCGAGTTGGAAAAAGCCGGGCGTGTTGCCGATGCTCTCGAACTGGGAATACTGATGGCACAAGATGCCCTCGACCGGAACGAATCGTGCGGCGGACACTTCCGCGAAGAATCGGTAAGCGAAGAAGGCGAAGCTCAACGCGACGACAAAAACTTCACTTACGTATCGTGCTGGGAATACAAGGGTGAAGATGAAGAACCCAAGTTGAATAAGGAAGAACTCGTATTTGAGAATGTTAAATTGACTCAACGGAGTTACAAATAGTATTAAGAATTAAGTACAAAGTATTAAGAGATGCACCGATATAAAAATCTGATAATTTGGCAGAAGAGCAGAGAATTGGTTAAAAATGCTTATCAAATAACCAATTCTTTTCCTAAAGCCGAAGTTTTCGGACTAACATCGCAAATAAGAAGAAGTGCAGTATCAATTCCAGCAAATATCGCAGAGGGTTGTGGTAGAAATACTAATTCAGATTTAAATCGGTTTTTGGATATTGCGGAAGGTAGTGCATTTGAACTTGAAACATTGATTATTCTTAGTACTGACCTAAATATGATTAATGAAGATTCATCGGTTGTATTTTTATCAAAAATTGATGAAGTTCAACGTATGATTTTCAGTTTCAAGAAACAACTAGTTACGTCTTAGTACTTAATACTCAAATCTAAAATCTAAAAAAAATGGCAGATATAACTTTAAACAAACTATACATAAAAGTTTGGAGGCAAAACAGCCCAAAAGAAAAGGGTGCTTTCGAAACTTACGAGATAGAAAATATCTCACAGGGAAGTTCATTTCTCGAAATGATCGATATCCTGAACGATAAACTCATTCGTGAAGGGAAAGACCCCATCGCCTTTGATCACGACTGTCGCGAAGGTATTTGTGGAACATGCAGCTTATTTGTAAATGGCCGAGCTCACGGGCCCGATCGCGAAATTACAACATGTCAGTTGCACATGCGCAAATTCAGCGAAGGTGAAACCATTACCATTGAGCCATGGCGTGCCGGTGCTTTTCCTGTAATTAAAGATTTGGTGGTTGATCGTACAGCCTTTGAAAAAATCCAACAGGCAGGTGGCTTCGTATCGGTAAATACAGGTGGTGTCCCCGATGGCAATGCCATACCTATTGGCTACGACGATGCTGAAGAAGCCATGGATGCTGCATCGTGCATTGGTTGTGGTGCCTGTGTGGCTGCCTGTAAAAACTCATCGGCTATGTTATTCATGGCTGCTAAAGTTTCGCAACTGGCCGTGTTGCCACAAGGAAAGGTTGAAGCAAAACGTCGCGCCCGCAACATGGTAGCCAAAATGGACGAGCTTGGCTTTGGGGGTTGTACCAATACCGGTGCTTGTGAACTGGAATGCCCTAAATCAATTAGCATTTCGCACATTGCACGCCTGAATCGCGAGTACCTTACCGCAAAAATTGCAGAATAAAAAATTAAGTAATTTCTAATATATGAAACCGCTTTTACTTTATGTGAAAGCGGTTTTTTAATGTGTACTATTAAAAAATGTCTCCTTTTAATTTATAGATGCCATGCTCACGTTTTTTACCCGATTAAAAACTATATTTGTTTTATTATTTACATATTTAAGCTCATATAAACACCCTATAATAATGATGAGTTTAAACTTCGGAAAACTAAAGTGTTATGAGAAGAATTATTGTAGTTGTAATATTAATTTTTATTGTTTGCAATGCCTTTTCGCAAAGGCGGGGTGAGCAGGTTAAGTATAACGAAACTTATCGGAATCAGTTTCACTTTTCACCTAAAATAAACAAGCTGGGAAGCCCCATTGCATTGTGGGAAAAGGATTCATTATACCACTTATATTTTCAATATAATCCTCACAATCTGCAAGCGGGTTATATTAATTGGGGTCATGCCGTTTCGACCGATCTTATTCGATGGAAGCAAAAAGATTTGGTGCTTTCTCAACCTTCTCATATTTCCGATTCGATGTTGCAAGTACCCTGGTGGGGTTCAGTGGCAAGTCACAATAGTACAATTGTTGCATGGTACAACAACTGGGACGATGGAGTGTACAAGGCCTCAGTGGGCAGTGATTTTTCAATCACAGGCTCTACTGAAACTATCGGAATTGATACTTTATCAAAGTGCGAACCTTTTGTTTTTTGGCACAGTGAAACACAAAAATGGATAATGTTTGCCTACAACAGACCCCAAAACCGGATGCATATCCTGAATTCAGAAAATGGAATTACCTGGAATGAAACCTCAGCTTTTAACTATAGTTTTGGATTTCCGCAAATGATTAAAATGCCTGTAAACAATATGCCCGATAACAACCGTTGGGTTTTATTTACCGAAGGTGGAACTTATATGCTAGGTGATTTCGATGGAGAAGAATTTGAAATAAAAAGCACAGTAATGAAATTCAATTACGGCAATGATATTGGTGGGTCAGTTATATTGAACGATACCCGCAACGAACGGTTTATTCTTCTCTCGGAAGTAAAAAGCCTTCAAATGGCCGACATTGCTTCAAATGGGTTTTATACAATTCCTTCAGTTGTTTCATTGCACGATGATATAACGGGAACTTATCTCAGACTTAAGCCAGTAAATAGCATTGAAACGTTAAATGATCGTGAATGGGACTGGATCGACCAAAAAATTATTCCGGGTATCAGTAGAAATAATCTCCTCAGACGAATTAAGAATGAAGAATTACATATTAAGGCTCTAATTCAAAACAACAATAGCGACCTTTTTGGCTTTCTTTTCAGAGTTGATAGGAGTGGGAGGGGTGCTGAGATTTCGTACGACAGCAAGAAAGAAGTTTTTAATTTTTTCAACACTGTTGTTTCTTACACGTCTGAAAATAAGACTATTGAGTTCGAAATATTTCTTGATCGCTCTTCGATTGAAGTTTTTATTGATGGCGGAAAGGTTGTGTTCAGCAATTCATTTTCACCATCGCCCGATGCCAATGAGCACATTCTTTTTACAAAAGGAGGCGAAATTATGGTAAAAAGCCTCGATGTAAAAGCAATGCAATCGGCCTGGCGCAAATAGCCGTTTTAGGCAAAGATTTGTACTGTGATTGAGCGTGAAAAAATGGGTAGACGTCCTTATAATTCAGCACTTAAGAAAGACGTGCTCTTTTTATGAGATACGATTGGAGCACATGCCTGAAGTTGTCGTTAATGTCAGCTTCAACAATGTCGATATGATATTGCCCGCATTTCAATTTCAAATTGTCAACATATTCCTTCATAATTCTGGCATACTCTTTTCGCACTTCCTGAGGCTTTAAACGTATTTGTTCCCCGCTTTCAAGGTCGATGAATTTATGTGGGCGGCTTGAATATACCAGTTCTTCCTCGTGCTTTTTATCGGTCACATGAAAAAGGATTACCTCGTGCTTGTTGTAGCGTAAATGCTGTAAAGCCTGATAAACCTCATCAGGATCTGAACTGCTGATCATATCTGAAAATATTACCACCAAAGAGCGTTTATGAATGTTTTCGGCAATTTGGTGCAATACCTCAACCGCGTTGGTGCCTTTCTTTAGACCTGCATTTTCGGGTTTAAGCAAATCCGAAAGTTGCTTGTAAATTAAGTCGAGATGCACCGATGATAAGCGTGGTTCAATGTGAAAATCGACATGTTCAGAAAAAAGGCTTAAGCCCGAGGCATCGCGTTGGCGGCGCATCATGTATATTATGGCTGCACTACAATACACCGAAAATGATAGCTTGTTCATAAGAAAATTGCGCCCTTTGTGATTTGGAAAGAGCATAGACGATGAGGTGTCGATTACCAACTGATAGCGCAGGTTGGTTTCTTCTTCAAATTGCTTTACATATAAGCGCTCTGAACGGCCGTAGAGCTTCCAGTCAATGTTACGGGTCGATTCTCCCTCGTTGTATTGTCGGTGTTCCGAAAATTCAACCGAGAATCCATGGAAGGGACTTCGGTGCAAACCTGTAATGAAACCTTCTACCACTTCTTTGGCAATGAGATCAAGATTGTCAAAATCCTGAAATTCTTCTAAATTATGCAGATTGGTTATGTATTCCATATCAGGTTCAAATATACTATTTTTAATCTACTCCGGGCAGGCTTATTCCGGTAATCTTCCGGTACAGCTCAAGAGCGTATATGTCGGTCATGCCTGAAATATAGTCAATTACCGACTGTATATTTTCATAAGTGTCTTCATTATTCACAATAAACTGAGCAGGGAATAATTTCAACAGTTTTTGGTTGTAATGGTTCTCGTGCAAAACCGCAGCTATAAAATGATCGAGCAGCGTACTTATGATTTTATAGCCGGCCAATTCGATTTCAATTACCGATTGGTGTGCATACACTTTTTTAATCGAAACATGCTCAACATTTTTCATTGCAGCAGCTGCAACAGGCGAAATGTTTTTGATTAGCGAGTCCTCGAAATTGCCCTGCATGATTTGCGTGTAATTTTCAATAAATGCACTTACACACTCGTGTACAAGCCTTCCAATAACCGAAGCTCTGAGATAAGCGATTTGCTCATTGGGATCGCTTACTTCATCTAGCGTCTTTTCGATGTTTTGTATGGAGGCGGAATCTTTTTCTGCATCGAAAAATGCCAGATACAATGCTTTGGTTTGCGTGTAAGTTAATATGCCTAGTTTATGTGCATCTTCAACATCCATTATTTGATAGCAAATATCGTCGGCGGCTTCCACAAGGTAAACCAAAGGGTGGCGTGCAAACTGAATACCCTCGCTGCCTTTTTGAACTAAACCCATTTCAGTGGCAATTTCGGCATAAGTATTTTTTTCACTTTGGAAAAACCCGAATTTTGGTTTTGTCGCATGTACTGCTTCGTATGGATATTTCACAATTGAGGCAAGCATGGTGTAGGTAAGTGCAAAACCTCCGGCTCTGCGGCCATTGAATTGGTGACTGAGTAGCCTGAACGTGTTTGCATTTCCATCGAAAAGAGTAAGGTCTTTCCACTGTGCCTCGCTCACTTCGGTGCGCAGGCTGCGGCCTTTGCCCGATTTAAAAAACTCTTTAATGGCATCTTCGCCCGAATGCCCAAACGGAGGATTTCCCATGTCGTGTGCCAGGCATGCTGCTGCAACCACTGCACCCACTTCACCCATAAGCAAATGGTCTATTCCCTGTTTTTGTAATCCGGCACTAACCATATTGCCTAATGAGCGGCCAACGCTTGCTACCTCCAAACTATGGGTGAGCCTGTTGTGTACAAAAACACTCCCCGGTAGCGGAAATACCTGAGTTTTATTCTGCAGCCTGCGAAAGGGAGAAGAAAAAATCAAGCGGTCGTAATCACGTTGAAACTCGGTGCGGCTCTCGGGGGTAATTTTCCCCGAAGTTGGTTTTCCTAAACGTTTTACCGATAAAAGTTGTTCCCAATTCATCATTGGCTTGTAATTGTTTTTATGAAATCAGAGATGCACATTTCTTGCTATTTTATATAGCCTACGCTGTGTGCTATAATGATTTGTTGAGTTGAGTTGAGTTTTAGTTTCGGGCTCAAAGCATCTTTGTCGACCATGCCGCGGGCACCTGTTCCCAGTTTTTCTGAAGTACACCACAAATAAATATTTTGCGATATGTAACCGGCATCAATGTTTGCAGTATAAAGCTTATCCTGGTTGCTGCCCCCTTGAATTTTTGTCAAATCGGCTACAAGTACAATGTGTACCGGTGCATCCTTCACAAAATCCTGAGTGCCCGATAAATGTCGCACGTCCTCGTTTGATACAAAATCTAAACGGTTTTCGGAAGCGTTATACAGATATACGCCGCTTTTTAGTAGAACATATAAGTCGGTTTCCTGGAAATTGCGTGCTGAGGGAGCGGTTCGTTTTCCGTCGGGGCGGTTAATACCGAATGCGGCCCAAAGTAAATTCGACAGTTGTTGCGACGTTAAGTCTTTAGTTTGAAACGAACGTACTGTTGTTCTGTTATTCAGCGCCTCCATTAAAGGCATTCCTCCTGCTTTTTCGGCTTCAGGCAATTCGATATTTTGTGCATTTACCTGCGAAATGAATAAAACTGCAAGAATTGCGCTTACTAGTAATTTTCTCATAATAATGAATTTCAATTGTTATATTTTTTTAAATAATTGTTTCGAAAATTCGGCTTCATCTTTATGATGAAGTATAGGGCGTAAATATTTCCCTTTAGAATAATCTTCAATTTCGAGATTGTGAATTTCTTTTGACGTGAAGCCTGCAAGTTCAGGAAGCCACTTTTTGATGTATATGCAATCGGGGTCGAATTTCTTTTGCTGGCTCCATGGATTGAAAATACGAAAATAAGGTTGTGCATCGCATCCTGTTGAAGCAGCCCATTGCCAGTTCCCGTTGTTTACTGCAGGGTCGTAGTCGATAAGGTGATGGGCAAAGAAGCGTTCGCCCCACTGCCAGTCAATATGCAGGTCTTTGCATAAAAACGAGGCCACAATCATGCGTACACGGTTGTGCATAAATCCGGTAGTGGTAAGCTCTCTC
Source organism: Prolixibacteraceae bacterium (assembly GCA_007116765.1). GTDB lineage: Bacteria > Bacteroidota > Bacteroidia > Bacteroidales > Prolixibacteraceae > Roseimarinus. The sequence goes on from SKHV01000097.1 coordinate 6,921, forward strand.
ATTCCGGCATCCACAATAGGGAAACCAGTTTGTCCATTACTCCAGCGCTCGAATTTGCTTTGGTCGTTATCCCACTGAATATTCTTGTACTTTTGATTAAACGAGTTTCCTAATACATGGGGGAAGTGCCACACGATGTGTGTGAAAAAGTCGCGCCAATAAAGTTCATTTATCAGCGGATGGTCGGAGCCAAACTCAAGCAATATTTTTTGGTGTGTTTCGCGAACCGACACTGTGCCAAACTTATGATGAGCCGAAAGCAGCGAAGTGCCATTAAGTGCAGGTATGTTTCGTGTTTCACTATAGTTGCTTAGCGACGATAAATTTTCAAGCAGTTTCCTTCCTTCTTTTCTTCCTCCCTTAATGATAAGGTTTGGATTGCTTTGTTCAAGCATCGTTTGCGGGCTTTCAATACGCGAAGGAATATCTAGTTTTGCTTTAAAGTAGTTAGTGTATAAGTTATGTGCGGGTTCTGAAACACTGTTTTTCTTTGCTTTTTTCATAAAGGGCGTAAAAACAGTGTAGGGGGTTCCGTCGGTTTTGAACACTTCTTCGGGCTCGTTCAACAGGGCATCGGCATAAGTGTTGAATTCGATTTTGTGGTACTTGCAAAGTTTTGATATTTCATGGTCGCGTTCGCGGCTAAATGGAGTATAGTCGCGGTTCACAAACACGGCATCGGGGTCAAGTGCATCGAAAAGTCCTTTTAGCACTTTGCTTAAATTTCCGCTAAATAAGTATAATAAGGATCCTCGTTCGTGAAGTTTTTGGTCTAATGCGAGCAAGGAGTTAAGCATAAACTCGAAACTGTTATTTCCTTTGAAGGGATTATGAAGCTGGCGTTCGTCGAAAATAAAAACAGGAAGTACAAATTCAGACTTTGAGAGTGCAGCCATTAAAGCGGTATTGTCTTCGAGCCTGAAATCGCGCCTGAAAATATGTATGGAATTTTTGTATGCTTTCACGAGTATAGCTTATTGAATAATAACTTTTTCGCTTAACGATTGTTTGTTGTGCATGTTTATTTTTAGTAAATATATTCCAGGAGATATATCTAACGGAAGCTGATAAGAAGTATTGTTTACCGCTTTGCTTATCAGTTTGCGGCCAAGCATGTCGGTAAGTTCAATGCTTTCTATTTCGGAAAAGCTTTCAATGTTTAGCTCACCCTTGTTTGTTGGGTTTGGAAATACTTTTGTGGTATTTTTCAATTCATGAACCGACGACGAAAAATCAGTTTCGAACTCAATTTGTTGAGTACCCATTGCGTTTCCGCTCTCGTCCATCACACCACTAACAGTTAGGGTATAAACTCCTGAGCTTAATGTGGCCACATTAAGAATAACCGTAGTTGCTTCCTCGTACCTGAATGCCGATATGATGTCTACATCGTTATCGATTGAATAGTTGTTCAAATCTTCGGAGCTTGCTTTATCTACGCGCTCGTTGAAGTCAATGGTAATCCATTCACTTGAAATAGGATTCACTTTACTTACCTTTGGAGGAACGCTGTCCTGTCCGGCCGAAAAATCGTAAATGTCGCGGGGTAGAAGTTGGTAATCGTCGCCGTATTGACTTAGTACTCCGGTCACATGAGTAACTCCATGAGGAATGGCTTTGTTTACCATTCGGGAACCATAACGGAAATAGGTGCTTAATGTTCCGGTGTTATCGCTGAATTTATAGGATGAGTTTTGGTCAGGTACTACTGTTCCTCCATCTTCAAAAATTACATTTTCAATGGTCACTAGCATGCCTTCGTATTTCTCGCTAATTTCGTTTATTTTGAGTACTAAAGGTTCGTAAGCCTGTTGACTTTTATAATTGAAAAAATATTCAACATCACCAATTTCGGTAAGTTGTTGATACTCTATCACTCTGCCTGTTACAACCACACTGTCGCCTATATGGCCTGTTTTTAAAGGGGCAAAAATGCACATCCCTGAATAGGGTTCAGTGCCGGTTTGTATGTACACCGTATTGTCGAAATTGGCAGTGATGCGACCGGTTGTGGTAACCGTTTGGTTTTCCAAAGGGCTTGTGTTTCCGGTACCCTGAACTTCATTTATGGGAGTGATATCATCAATACTTATGTTTCGTGGCAACAAAAATGAACCCCTCATTGTATTGCTTTGTTCCTGAGAATGAGCCGTAATTTTAAAATAAACCATATCTTCTCCTTCGAAATTATCGAGAGAGAAGGGCACTGTAAAGCTGGTTTGTTCTACTGAAAGAATGATTGAATGCTCTTGACTGTCGTAAGTATTTCCCCAGAAAAAATGTACTTGGTCAATTTCGAGTTCCGATTCAATGGTGAATGTAAGTTGTGGTGTTTCACCTGCATAAGGAATTTCAGGTGTCATTGAAAGATTGTCAATCTCAATGGGGTTTGCCGGCATATCGGCCCAAATCATATCTACCCATTGGGGGTTATCCACAAAGGGGTTTCGGTTTTGCTGAATTGAAAAAAGTCGCTCGTTGCGGCGACGCTCGAAGTCAGTCGGCAGATATTCTCTGTTCCAAAGCAAAAGAGCAGCTTTGTCGCCATGTTCGGGCTTAGGGTAGGTATTGAAACCGTTTACTACAGTAAGGTCAATCTCTCCGTTTGTTCCTTCGTATCGGTTGTCCATATAGAATAGAATACGGGCAACTTGTCCTTTGGTGTCGGGACCGGGCTCCCATGCATAGCCGTTGTACCAGTTGCCGGTGGCTTCGTGGTGCTCAGTGCCATTGGGTTGTACTATGCCGAAATCCTTGTTGCTTTTGTCCATATTTACCGATGCATCGGCAGGGCGAAGGTTATAGGCGTCTCCATCCATAGGTCTTATTCCCGAAAAATCGCCGTGCGATTTGGCCCATACGTGTTCGCGGTTAATAAAGTCGCCTTCGCTACCGTATGTGTCTGCATCTTGTGAGCGCTGGGTGTAGAATAAGATTACATTGTTCTCATTGTAAGGATCTGCATCGGAATAATTGATCAGAAATTTTGCCTGACTATATGAAAAGTCAACATGATTGTTGATTATCTCGTGAATTTGAGCTTTTAGTGCTTCTCCGCTGAGCCCGGCGGTTCCGTTGTAATACCCCGGAGGCTGGCTAAACACTGTGTTGAATGTTGCAATAAATACAACTAAAAAAAGAAATTTCTTCATTATTGCTTATTTAAATGATTGGCTTTTAGAATGATCGAAAATCAGAAGGTTTACTGACTTTCGTTCATACAGCTATTTTTTAACACTAGAAACTCATTTGCAGGCTCATGTTGAATGTACGTCCCAGCCCGAAAAATACTGCGGCCGATTTAGCATCAAAGTCGTTATACGATTGCCCGTTGTATGGATCGTTATTTTGGGCTCTTACAATACGTTCTTTATTCAGCACATTCAGTATGTTCGCTCTTAGTTGGAATCTTTGGTCAAACATCTTAAAGCGATATCCGGCGTGGAAATCGATTATTGCATAGGGGGGGATTTTCCATGAATCACGTGGGCGTCCGGTTTCAGGATCCATTGAGCGCGGACTTCCGTCGAGAGTAATTGGGTCGAAATTGGCATAGTAGTCGGCAAAATAGGTGATACGCGGTTTGAAATAGAGGCCGCGCGTGGGCTCCCATCGTATCTCACCTGCTAACTGTGTTTGTGCGGAGTTACCCACGTGTACTCCGCGAGCATCGAAATATCTGCTGGCCACAAGACGTTGGTTTTGATCATATATCCGCACCGTATCCTGAGTGTCCCATCTCCAGTCGCCAATAGAAACTAAGCCCTGAAAATCGAGATTCCTTGATAGTTTTA
>SKHV01000425.1 GCA_007116765.1 Prolixibacteraceae bacterium
AGCCTGTCATTTTAAATGGTGCTTGTAAAATTGAAGCACTTTTTCAAAAATATGTTCGTAGTCGAATTCGTTCTTTGCAAAAGTAAATGCATTATTGCCTGTTTCAACCATTTTCTGATAATTTTTTAACAAGTCATTAATGTATTGCGCAAATTGCCGGGGATTATCAGCAATAAAAATTTGTTTTTCATTCACTGCGTGTATACTCTCGCATCCCACGGAAGTGGTCACAATGCACTTAGAATACATCATGCCCTCTACAATTTTTACTCTCATACCGCTTCCCGATAACAAAGGCACAATCATTAAGCCGTTTGATTGAATGAAATATTTTGCATCATCGATTTCCCCTAAATATTTTATATTTTTAGTTTTAAGCTTTTTTATAAGCCATTGGGGTGCATTTCTACCTGCAATTTTAAGCACTATTTGTGGCTGTTTTTCTAAAATTAAAGGCCAGCATTTTTCCAAAAACCACAACAAGCCTTCCTGATTCGGTGACCAGTCGAGAGCTCCAATAAAAAAAAGATTTTTTTCAGCTTGGGTTAAGGGTTTTTCAACTTTTGAGAAATCGAATCCTGCTGGGACAACTAACGATGGCTTTTTGTTACCTAATTCGTTCAGTTTTTTTTCATCGCGAGGCGAAATAGGCAAAAGAACATCGTATTGATTGATGGCTTGTATTTCAAATTTTTTTAAGCGTGAAGCAACTATTTTCAGGTACAGTTTTTTTAGTCCGTTGGCTTGTTTCACACTTCGTTCCCAAATTTCGTGTTCAATGTTATGGCTGCGATAAACAATTACGGCATTGCTGTGTGCGCGTATTGTTTTTATGTAAGGGCACATATATAGACCTTCAAGTTGAACCACATCGAATTTTTGAGCCTGTAATAGCTGAACTAGTTTCTCGGTGTATTTTTCATCGATGAAACGTTCGGCATTGTAGGGTAGCTTAGAGAAAAATAGATTATTTAAAGCACCAAAAGGTTGAATTAAAGCCGGAACTTCTACCAAATGCATAACAATTTTTGATGCCAGATTTTCGGGAATGTCGAAAGGTGTTATATGATGTTTTCGTGTATTCATGGCCAATAATCCGGTGCGATGGCCATTGTTTGCAAAAGCCTCCATAAGTCCAAGGGTTGCAATTGAACCTCCGTCTTTAGGAGGGTAGGGCGGTTTATTGGTCAGAAACAGAATCTTCATTGATCACTTTTTTTGCCGGTAAAATGAATTTGAAAATATTAATTTTGCTGATTATGCGTTTATATGCTTCTTTGTTCATTATGATTGAGTCGCTTACCGCCTGATGGGTGAAAAATATCCCAATTACAAGGAAGGTTACAGAGGGTAGCCACAACACCATGTCGATGTCCCAAACTCCTTCGCGGGCAACTTTTTCACCAATTGACGAAACTAAATAGTACGACATGAAAAGCAGTATAGAAATCACTACCGGCATGCCAAATCCTCCTTTTCTGATAATTGCACCGAGAGGTGCACCAATAAAAAAGAAGAGCAGACAGGCAATAGATAAAGTGTATTTTTTGTGCAATTCAATTATGTGCTTGTTTATCCATACCATGCGGGCATATAAGTCGGGTTGGTATTGCATAACAACCCTTTGATTTTGTTGTGCGTTGCGTTGTGCGGTATTGAGCAAGGTAGAAGTGTGTTTTTTATCAAAAACCTTAAAAACCGAATCGAAATTATAGGCCAGACCTGCTTGTTTTATAGAATCGGTATTGAGGCTGTCGGGGAAATAATGGTTGACAACCTGGGCATCTAGCAACACATTGTAGCGTATGCCGGTTGATACAAGCAATTGACGTGATAAATATACTTTACTGAGCGAGTCAACAACTGTTACGAGTTGTTTGTTCGAAAGCATTCTGTAATTGTCGCGAAAAAGATTCTCGTCGTAGCGTCTCAGCTCAAAATCTTTTACTTCAATCACCACTTCCTGCATGTCAAATTTTTCACGTCGGAATGGGTTTGTTTCTCTTGCTTTTCTATCGCCCGGATTCACATCGTTATAGCTTTCACCGTTAAAAAGTGTAAGCACCATATATTGCTTATTGTCGGTCATGTTCAGGTAACCCGAGTCGGCCAGGGTTACACTAACATTTCCACGCCCTTGGGTGTGATCGTAAATCATTACATCTAGCAGGGCTTTAGTGTTAGGGTTTCGTCCCGAAACTTTGATACTGTACCCATCAATTTCATTTGAAAAAACACCTTCTTTGACAATCATTTCTGGGCGCTGACTTCGGACACTGTATAGCAGAGCCGCAAATTTAGTATTGGTTGCCGGCACAATGTTGTTCGACAGGAAGAAAGCCAAAATTGTAACGAGTATATTCAATACAATAAGTGGCCTCATCATTTTCAATAATGAAATTCCACTGGCTTTTATGGCTAGTAATTCAAAACGTTCACCAAGATTACCAAAAGCCATAATTGAGGCCAGTAGCACAGAGAGAGGGAGCGCCATGGGTATTAGGCTTATGGCTGCATAGGTCATAAGCTCAATAATAATGATGTTTTCGAGAGCTTTCCCAACCATATCGTCGAGGTACTTCCACAAAAATTGCATGAGAAGAATGAAAACACAAATGAAGAAGGTCAATATAAAAGGCCCGATAAAACTTTTTATAATATATAAATACAGTTTTTTCATTTAATCGTTATCTCATTACCCTTATCCCTGGTGAGCCTCTTTTTCTCAGAGGCTCAAAAGTATCGGCACAAAGCTAAAAATTAGCTTCGAATTGAACACTTAATTCATCTTTAAAAACACTAAAAAGCTTGATTTATTTTAGCTTGTCAGCGAAATTTACGAGCCTAAGA
>SKHV01000005.1 GCA_007116765.1 Prolixibacteraceae bacterium
ATCGCTGTAGTCGGGCTTGAAACGCAAGTCGGGCGAGGGGCAGAGAATAAATAGGCTTTCTTTGCCCTCGGGGGCATAATCGGGGTTGTTTTTCGATTGTACATTTACGTAATAGTATGGTTTTTCAAACGAAACCTTGTTTTTGAAAACCCCTTTGGCGTACTGGTCAAAATTGTTGCCCAAGAAATAATTGTGATGATTCAGCCTGTCTACCTTCCCGTTCAGCCCCAGGTAAATGGTAAGCGGTGCCATGGTCCACTTCATTTTGTCCAGTTTCTTTTCGGTGTATTTAGGATTCTTCAAAACTGCGCCCCTAAACCAGGCTGCATCGGCATTTACCACGTAGTAGTCGCCTTTCCAGGTTCGTCCTTGGTCGTCAATTAAATAATCGATTTTATTCCCGGTGGTTTTGGCCTCTGTTATTTCGGTGTTGAAATAGAAATCGACCCCACGTTCGCGTAAAACCCTGAACAAGCCTTCCACAATTTTATACATGCCGCCCTTCACATTGTGGTAGCCATCGTGTTTCAATTCAATATAATTGAGTAACGAGAAAATAGCCGGTGTGTCGAATGGGGTGGCACCCAGAAAAAAACCTACGAGCGAAAAAATCATGCGGGCTTCTTTTGACTCAAAGCTGTCACAAAGTTCACTCCACATATTTTTCATTAACAGTGGACTGTGCTTTAGCGGAACTTTGGTGAGCTGAATAAAATAGTCGAAAAACGAATCGAAGTTACGGTGCACTATTTTATCCTCGGTGTCGTGGTACAAAGTACCTGTTTTACGAAGGTGTTTTTCCATTTTTTCCCTGAAACGGGGTTCAACGGTTTCAAACTCCTTCGTAAGTTTATCCAGGTCTTTATAAATGGTATAGGTTTTTGGGTTTCCGTCAATGTTCACGCTAAACAGCGGGTCGAGCTCAATAAATTCGAAAGGGTATTTTATGCCTGTTGATTTCACCAGTTCGTCGAATTCGTAGCTCATGCTAAAAAAAGTAGGCCCCAGATCGAACTTGAAACCATCTCTTTCCAATAAATTGAGGCGGCCACCGGCCTGATGGTATTTTTCAACCATTTTCACCTTAAATCCCTCCGATGATAAGCGCAGTGCCGTGCTTAATCCTCCTAATCCGGTGCCTACTATAATTACTTCTTTTTGCTTTTGCATGAATCTGTTCTTGTAAATGCTTATATTGATTCAAATTTATTTACTAAATAAACTATTTTCTCAAGAAATTGTTTGATTTTTGTGAAGATAAATATATAAAAAATTTAAACACAATGGAGGTTTCTGCTGTAATTGGTTCCGGAATTGGTGGTTTGGCTGCGGCTTTACGATTGAAACACAAAGGTTTCGATGTGAAAGTTTTTGAACAAAGCGATATTCCCGGTGGTAAAATTGGAGAACACAAAAACAAAGGCTATCGTTTCGATACCGGTCCTTCCTTATTTACCCTTCCGGCTTTGCTGTTTGAATTGTTTGAATTATTTGGGAAAAACGCTGCCGATTACATCGAAGTAGTGGATTTGCCGGTTACCTGCAACTATTTTTTCCCCGATGGCTCCAACCTTAAAGCCTGGAGCGATCACGATAAGTTTGTGCAGGAAGCTGTCAACTCAGGGGTTGACCGACAGGCGCTTGAAAACTACCTTGAAAAACAAAAGTTCCTTTACAACTTTACCAGCGAATTTTTCCTGTTTAATTCTATCCATAAAATTTCGACCTATGTGGGCGAAGCCGGCCAAAAAAGCCTACGCGCGCTTCACAAGCTCGATGCTTTTACCAGCATGAACAAACGCAACGAGTCGGTTTTTGGCAAAGGAAATCTCACGCAACTTTTTAATCGCTATGCCACTTACAACGGGAGCGACCCCTACAGGGCACCAGCCACGCTGAACATGATTGCCCACCTGGAGCACAACACCGGTGCTTATTTTCCTAAAAACGGGATGAGGGGGATTGTGGAAGCTCTGGTGAAACTGGCACACGAAGTGGGAGTGGAGTTTCATTTGGGCGAAGGCGTGAAAAGTATTCAGCAACAGATTGATAGCAGCTGGAACGTAATTACCGATAAGCAGATTTACACCGCCGGAATTGTGGTGAACAATACCGATGTAACGTATTTTTACAAAAACATACTGCCCGATGCAGGCATGCACCGAAAGCTGATGAAACGCGAACGGTCGTCGAGTGCTTTGATTTTTTACTGGGGCGTGAATTATGCTTCGGAACTCGATGTGCACAACATACTTTTCAGCAACAATTACAAAGCCGAATTCGAGGGTTTGTTCAAACACAAGCTTTTTGCCAACGACCTTACCGTGTATATTTTTATTAGTAAGAAGGTTGTGGAAAGTGATGCCCCTGCCGGAAAAGAAAATTGGTTTGTGATGGTAAATGCTCCCGAAAACGTGGGGCAAAACTGGCAGCAACAAAGTGAAAAAGCCCGGCAAATTATTGTTGCGAAAATAAACAAGATGCTGAACATCGACATTGAAAAACACATTGAAAGCGAAAGCGTGATGACTCCCGTTGATATTGAAAGCCGGACAACATCGGTCAACGGCTCCTTGTATGGGCACAGTTCCAATAGTCCAATGGCGGCATTTTTGCGTCACCCGAATTTCAGCCGTAAATATAAAAATTTGTATTTTGTGGGCGGAAGCGTGCACCCCGGTGGTGGAATTCCCTTATGTTTGGCATCGGCAAAAATTGTGGGAAAGTCATTAAGTCATTAAGTCAATAGTCAATAGTCATTAGTCAATAGTCATTAGTCAATAGTCAATAGTTATTTAGGCATCGACAACCTGTAACCTGAAACCTGAATTGAGCTTGCGAAATC
>SKHV01000224.1 GCA_007116765.1 Prolixibacteraceae bacterium
AAAAAATCAATAAACTATCGGAATTAGTGGTAATTATTGAGTCGAGTGTATTTGTACTTGACTGATTATATTTCGCTTTCTTTTAGTTTTTGCGCGTTTTCTTCTAACTGTAATTTGTTGATAATTTCTTGTATGTCGCCATCAATAATGGCCGGTAAATTATATAAGGTAAGTCCTATGCGATGGTCGGTTACACGCCCTTGTGGCCAGTTGTAGGTGCGTATTTTTGCCGAGCGGTCGCCGGTCGATACCATGGTTTTGCGTTTCGATGCAATTTCGTCTAAATATTTCTGGTGCTCCATATTGTAGATGCGAGTACGTAGCTCGGTCATTGCTTTTGCAAGGTTTTTGAGCTGCGACTTTTCGTCCTGACAAGTTACTACTATGCCCGTGGGAACGTGTGTAAGCCTGATGGCTGAGTAGGTGGTGTTCACACTTTGTCCGCCGGGCCCCGATGAACAGTAAGTGTCTTTTCTTATGTCGCTTTCTCTCAGGTCGATGTCGAATTCTTCGGCCTCGGGTAAAACCGCAACAGTTGCTGCCGAAGTATGGACCCTGCCTTGTGTTTCGGTTTGAGGTACGCGCTGCACACGGTGTACACCCGATTCGTATTTTAGTACGCCATAAACGCCTTCACCTGTTACTTTTGCTACAATTTCCTTATAGCCACCCGAAGTTCCTTCGGCTATGTTGGTGACTTCCAAGCGCCATTTTTTGCTCTCGCAAAATTTCGAGTACATGCGGAAAAGGTCGCCCGCGAATATGCTGGCCTCGTCGCCACCGGTACCGGCGCGTATTTCGAGTATGGCATTTTTGCTGTCCTCGGGGTCGGCAGGCACCAGCAACAGTTTTATCTCCTGCTCTTTTGGTTCGAGTTGATCTTCAAGCTCTTCAAGCTCTTCTCTTGCCATTTCACGCATTTCTGAATCGGTCTCGGTGGTTAATAGCTCTTTTGTTGAATTTATATTGTCTACAATATTTTTGTATTCACTAAAAGATTTCACCAGCTCTTCCAAACGTTTGTACTCCTGATTGAGCTTTACGTAGCGCTTCATGTCTTTTATTACTTCGGGGTCGGTAATTAAATTTCCTACCTCTTCAAAGCGATATTTTATGCTTTCAAATTTGTCTAATATTCTTGTTTCTGCCATAATATTAAAGTCAATAGTCATTAGTCATCCCGATAGTCATCGGGAGTCATTTTACTTACTACTCAATACTCAAAGTTACCGTGACGGGTGCTGATAGTGAGTTTTTTATTTTCGGAGGCTTCAACGCGACCCACTATTTTGGCTTCAACGTTAAACGATTCCGATATATTAATGATATTCCGAGCTGTTTCAGCATCGGTGTATATTTCAAAACGATGTCCCATGTTGAAAACCTTGTACATTTCTTTCCAGTCGGTGTTCGATTCTTTCTGAATGATTTCAAAAAGCGGGGGAGTATCGAATAGATTGTCTTTGATAATGTGCACTTTGTCTACAAAATGCAGCACCTTGGTTTGAGCACCGCCTGAGCAATGTATCATCCCGTTAATTTGAGCGCGGTATTTGTCGAGTACCTGTTTTACAATTGGTGCGTAGGTGCGGGTAGGAGAGAGTACCATTTTGCCCGCATCGATACCAATTTTTTCGATGCTTTGTGTAAGCTTGTAATTACCCGAATACACCAGTTCGGCCGGTACTTCGGGGTTGTAACTTTCGGGGAATTTTTGAGCCAGGTCGTTTGTAAACACATCGTGGCGCGCCGAGGTAAGCCCGTTGCTGCCCATGCCGCCGTTGTAGCCATGCTCGTAAGTAGCTTGTCCAAACGACGAAAGCCCGACAATTACATTGCCCGGCGCTATGCGGTCGGCACTGATAACATCGGCGCGTTTCATGCGGCAAGTTACGGTAGAGTCGACTATAATGGTGCGGACCAAATCGCCCACATCGGCAGTTTCTCCACCGGTTGGGATAACGCTTACTCCCATTTTAGTGAGCTCGGTACAAAGCTCGTCGGTGCCGTTAATGATGGCCGCTATAACTTCGCCCGGTATTTTGTTTTTGTTTCGCCCAATAGTTGATGAAAGTAGTATATTGTCGGTGGCACCCACGCAAAGCAGGTCGTCGATGTTCATAATGAGCGCATCCTGTGCGATGCCTTTCCACACAGAAAGGTCGCCGGTTTCTTTCCAGTACATGTACGCCAGCGACGATTTTGTGCCGGCACCGTCGGCGTGCATTATGTTGCAATAATCGGGATCGTTGCCCAGGTAATCGGGCACAATTTTACAAAAAGCCTTTGGGAAAAGCCCTTTGTCGATGTTTTTTATTGCCTTGTGCACATCTTCTTTCGAGGCCGAAACCCCACGCGCCATGTACCGTTCGTTTGTTTTTGTCATACCACTCAAATTTGGTGTGCAAAGTTAATATTTTATGCCGATTTTTTAATTATTGAAAAAAAAGGTTGTGAGGAGATGGGGTTGGCTGATGGTTACAGGTTACAGGTTTAACTTCGCTGCGCTACGTTGATTTGGCTACGCCGATCTTCGATTTCGCTTCGCTCCAATTCAGGTTTCAGGTTGTCGATGCTGTTGGTTGATGGTGCTGACTGTAAAACTGTATTTGGTATTTTTCTTCATTTTTTAAAAATATTGTTTGGATTTTTCTTTTTTTTTCTCTTTCATTATAAAGTCGTTGTGGGAATTTATTGAGTGCTGGTAGAAAAGTATTGTTAAATATTTTTAATATTTATAATTATATTGCTGACTATGATTGCAGCAATGAATACCACTATGCTTTATGCCGATGCCTATATTATTTACGACTTTCACATCACATATTGTTTTGGCGATGGTGATGGACATGGCGGCTACCGGGAGAGCGAGTGCATTACCATTTACGATGAAGCGGTAATGCAATATTTTACAAATGGAGGAGGCGGTTCTCCAACTACAGGTATATCTTCGCCTACACCATCGCCTAATCCACCTGCTGAACACACTGGAAATAGCCCCGGTGGTACAAGCACCAATGGCCAGGAGTCATTATCAGATAGAGAAACGCTTGTTAAAGAGAATGGCGAGTTGGAGGAAATTGACACCCATTGCAGGTGCTCCACTATTTGCCCCGTTTGCGATGGCTGCCTGATGACAGATGTGCCCAGGGGGTGTGAGGCTTGTAGTTGTATTCACTTGACTCCAATGGGAGATCCTATTGATCCAATTACTGGATATCCTGATGTTACAAATCGTTTCAATCTGGATATTGAAGATGCGTTTAATCAATTTTGTGGAGCAAGCTATGCTTTTGGAGAACATGTGAGTAACTATGGAAGTTTATTGAATGGAATGGTTTCTTTTCCTAAAGATTTTATGAGATACATAAATATTTTTGTAAGCGAAGTTAAAACAGGAGGTTCATGGGACTTGTAATATGATGGGAATGGATATTCAATAAATGAACTGGGAAATAGTAGATATGCAATTTATAATGGGAACGTCTATCACTTTGACAATTTTGGTAACATCACGTTTGGAATTGCGGCAGCAGCTTACGGTTTTCCCGAGGAATTTGCTCTTGCAGGTGCTGGTTTTTATCAAGTATATAGTGGCACTTCGAACTGGGCTTTTATCAGTAGTTATTTTGATGATCCTCATGATTCCGAAATGATTTCTTTAGGGTATAGTATTTTTTATGGAAACGGGGATTGTTCTAATTATTAAAGTATTAAATTATGAAAATAGAATTTCTGAAAATCGTAGTTGTTACAATTACCTTAATGTGTGTTGTTTTTGGGTGCAAACAAAAAAACAGCGACAAGGAATTGAATTACCTGTCGTTCAAGGTTTCAAAGGAAGAAATGATAGATAGTTTAGAGGTGGCAGCTAAATTGTTGGATAAAATGGATTTTGGAAGTGGCGCATCTTGCAGCATGCTAGATGGGAAAATTAGAATTACAAAAAGAGATGTAGGTTTTGATGTATTTAATTTACCTAAAAAAAGTAGTGAGTCAATTAATATAGTGATTGAATACTTAGATGATGAGACTACTGAGCGGTTAATAAAACTGTTAATATTTCTTGATCGTAATGGTATTCATTCTATGGGTAAAAGGCATGATGGATTATATTGTTTTCACTATAAACAAAATGTTTATAATTTTCATAATGATTTTAATAAAACAAGGACAATTGTATTTTCTAATGCCGTGGACAATAAAAAAACAAACTATTTTTACAATATGGTAGTATTAGATAGGTATAAAACTATACTGTTAACAGCACCTGCAACATACAATGAACCAAAACTTCCAATGGATAAAGAATCAATTATGAAGCGAACTGAAGAGCTGATGAAAAAGAGGAAAGCAGAAGAATGATATAGTGAGCATTATTAGTAAGGTGTGTTGCCCAAACCCACCGCCGAAGAGCGAAGGAGGAGGGAAGCGATGCAGGATGAGTTTAACTTAAAGAGAATACCGATTTGGAAGAAATTGACACCCACTTTGTGAATTATAAATAAGAGAATTAAAATGCTTGAATTACCAATATTGACCAATCAAAAGTTGAAGTTTAAGTTGTTAATTATAATTGCATTAATTATTATCGATGTTGTTTTGATGTTTTTGTTTAGGACATCATTTCTTATTTTTATATCTGCAACGTTCTTATTATTGTATCTGTTTATGCTTTTGGGAAAGAATGAAAAACATATCGAAAAAGGTACATTGATACTGAAATATGATGAAATTGAAATCATACTCGACGATAGAAAATTAATAATTGATCCATCAAAATTTCAGTTCACTCCGATACATTATAGTGGGTATGCCGGGAAAAATGTTTTCATTAATACCCGAAAATATTCAGGAACAGACAATCGAATAATTTATTATGAGCTAAGCAAGAAATATAATTTTTTAATTTCTGGTTAGGAGTGAATTTGAGGAACAGCAAATATTTAGGATTTATGAATACTGGGAAAGCCGCGGCTACTATGTCAACAACTTTAGAATTCAATAATAGAAAGTTATGAGAAAGATAATTTTTGTGTTTTTTGTTCCCTTTTTATTTATGTGTACCAATGCACGCGAAGGGGCAGACAGTAACAGCCTTAACTGTCAATTCGAGAAAATGGCAAAAAATGACATCCCTGTTTTTCTTGAAAACGATTTTCCGGAGAACTGGTATGAAAACAACGAACTGTTTATACTTGAAGATAATCCCGGTTTTAGGATTAACAACTTTGACTCCCTCAAATTCATCATTGTACCAGCCTTAAATATTCCGGTTTCTGCGCTTGTGGGTTTTAAGTCAAATATAATGGAGTATTTTAACATGGGTGAAATGTCGGTGTACAAAGCAGGAGAACTGCTGGTGTTTGAAAACGATACCTTGCTATTGAAATTCAACATCCATTTCGATGAAAATGATGGTAGGCATAGAAAAGTCTTTAATAAGTCCGATTATAGCCCTTACCTCAAAAATATATCGATTTCAGTTTTTGACAAATCTGATGCATATTTCAATGTGAATATTGTTGATGATGAGGGAGCAATTTTCGCAATACCAAGCGGAATATTTCTTTTAAGGGACAAAGACTTTTCGGTGATTATGCCTGGCGGAGAAATTTATGATACCGACAATATGCACAAGCTCTTTTTCGATACAAGGAAAGACTTTGACAGCTATATTAAGAACATTGTTGCGCTGTTAGGGCAATGAAAATAGCAAGCCATAAGCCAGAATTTCAAAATAAAATAATGTTTATTTGAAAAAATCTATTGCATTGATTTATAAATCCTTTCGAGAGGTACACGCTTGGGGTTTCCTTTGTGTATTATGAGGGTGTATTTGAGTGTGAGAGGCTGGTTTACGGGTAATGCAACAGGGCTGCTGCCCGGCCATGCACAATTTTGCATGCTGCCTGTTTGGCGCAATATCCAAGCCGGCATACCTGGATTTAAGGGGTGCGAAATGATACTCACTCCACTTTTTGTTTCTCTATTTGAAATACTAACACAGGAGCCGGCATCAATCGCGGTGTTTTGTGGCTCAATTGATTGCTTTTCTGAATCAGAAAAGTGCGTATTTTCGTTTGTGTTCATTCTTATTGAAAACCCACCATAGCCTTTTTCATCGGCCGAACCTCCAATTTCTAGCCCATGCTCAAGTGCAACAAGTTCAATTTGAAAATCGATTTGGCGGTAGTTGCGCTTCCGCTTGTAGATGGTTATTTCATTTTTTTCGCGCATAAAAGGTATTTGCGGTCTGTTTTTGGTGTACCAAAACGATGAATATTCGAGTTCCCCGTTTCCTTCGGCATTGGTTTTAAACCCCATTTGTTCCACATTTTGGCTGAAATTTTGAAGGTGCCAGGTATCGGCAATATTTTTACCATTGACAATAATATGCAGCCACGCCCAAAATATGCCCCGGTGATGTGGGTGTCCTTCGGGAAAATCTTCGGTAATTATATTGCCATTTAAATCGTACACCGGATGAAAATAATTACTGCGTGAAAATTCGGGTATTGAGTCGTTTGAATGGCGTTGAAAGAACATAATTCTATTGTCGTCTTCGTTTATCCAAAATCCTTTGTCGGTGCGTTGCATTTGAATGTTTTGTGCTTGCAATGTAAACGCGAGTAAGAATACAGGTACTACTAATACAAATTTATGCATGAAACTGAGTTTTATTTAATATCGAGTAATATTTTTCCTGAATCTTTCAATAAACCCACCGACCATTTAATTATTACCAGCGAACTAATAATGGCTGCAATGGTATCGATAAACGGAATATCCCAAATCATTGCCGCAATGAGGCCTGCAATTGCTGAAAGACTTGTTAGTGCATCGGCTATAACGTGAATATAGGCTGCACGTATGTTGTGATCGGAATGTTCGTGTTTGTGGTGTAGCAGAAAGGCGCTGGCCACATTAACCAGCAAGCCGATAATTGCCACCACAATGGCTTCGAAATAACTTATTTCCTCAGGTGAAATAAACCGATGCACTGCTTCAAAAATAATTACAAAGGCAAACATGAGCAGTATTAAGCCACTGCTAAATCCCGAGAGTGAAAGGATTTTTTCGGTGTCGCCATTGAATTTTTTACTGACCGACAGCCTGCGTACTATTACATAGGCCAGCCAGCTTAGTCCAATGGCCAGTACGTGTGAGCCCATGTGGATTCCATCGGCCAAAAGTGCCATGGAGCGTGTGGTGATGCCGAAAATAATTTCAACCACCATGGTTACGGCAGTGAGCAGTACTACAATTAGTGTTCGCTTTTCGTTGCGGTTTCGAAATGTTGTTTTTAAATCGGACATTGCTTTATCAATTGGTACAAAAATAGTAATTAGTAACTATTGATTATGCCCGAATGTTCATTTTCGTTTTTGTGGTTTGAGTTTCTATATTTCAACAAGGTGGTTTTACGGCGAAAATTACCAGCGCAACTGAGTTTTGCGTTTCGGTTTTGAGCATGAGTTTGACTTTATGAACTTCAACAGTTTTGGAACTTATAAATAGTTCGTCGGTCTGGTCAATGATGCAATTAGCAAAGGTAAACCCGCAATAGACAACACAAGCAGAGCAGTATTAATGAGTCTCGATTTTATTTTCAGAAGGTTGTCTTCCTGTTTTTTTTGGTATTCAAAAGTAATTCTTATGTGAGTGTTACAAATCTTTGTTTCGCCCCGAATGATTAATCATCTGTAGTAGCATTTGATTAAAATCATCCGCTTTTAATAACTCTTCGAGCGAGAGAATCATCCGGTATCGCCACTTGTTTTTTTCATTACTTGGTACATTTATCCGTTCTTTGTCGGTTTGATCCCAGCGTAAGTCACCATCCATTGCTATCAAGTCCTGTATTGGGAAGATAGTCCACATAGCCGGAGATTTTAAGTGCTGGGCAATAATTTCGCGGCATATTGAAGGTTCAGCAACAAGCGGGGGTTCTCCGTTTCTCTCGAGTATGTGATTGTAAAACCGTTTGGTTTTATCCTTGTTTTCTTCCCACCAGCCACGTATGGTGGTCATGTCGTGAGTTGAAGTGGTGCATACGCTCAAATACGGTGCATCTTTAGGGTGTCCGAATTCTATATCGGGATTTTTGGGCATGCGTTGTATTTCGAGGCTGAGCATGTTTAGTGCATTCATTACCCAAGGAACCGATTCGGGAACCATCCCAAGATCTTCGCCACAAACAAGCATGTTGCCGGCCGGAATAATGAATGGTAATTTACTCATGGCTTCTTCCTTCCAGAATTCTTCATGTCGCTTGTAGAAAAAGTCGATATAAAGTTCGTCAATTTTTTTCTTTGTTTCGTAATCGAGTTCACGGTACGAGAAGGTATAATGCAGCGCTATTCGAGGGTGATAGGCCGATGCCCCTTTTACGTATGGGTCGCGTATAAAAAGCACTTCGTCGAGCAAAGCCATGAGGCTGTCGCGTATAATGGCATTCTTTTTTGAAAATATTTGTTTCGAAACTTCGTCGGGCGTGAAGTGCAAGTAAATTTTGAGTTGTGTATTGAATTTCTCCTTGAGCTTAAATACGTTTTTTTCGGTTTCGTCGAGATATAGATTTTTAACTTCGTCGGTATATTCACCAAAAAACTCATGCAGAAAATGTTCTCGAATATAGGGTTCGGTAAACCGCTCGGTGTCGAACCAAATTCCTGAGTCCATAATTTCGTTGGTGCGCAGTGGCAGTGCGGGTTTAAAGTACCCAAGCAAACCGTGAATGGCGTTTAGTGGTATTTCCCATATTCTGAAAAATCCGAGTATGTGATCAATACGGTAGGCATCGAAATATTTAGCCATCATGTTGAGGCGTTTTTTCCACCATTCAAAATCGTTTTTGGCCATTATGTCCCAATTGTAGGTTGGAAAACCCCAGTTTTGGCCCAGTACGGCAAAGTCGTCGGGTGGGGCGCCGGCTTGTCCGTTTAGGTTGAACAATTCGGGTTCGGCCCAGGCTTCTATACTATTGGGGCTAATACCAATCGGAATATCGCCTTTGAGGGCAACTCCGTTTTTATGCGCATAATTAACGGCTTCTTTTAGTTGCTTGTCGAGATGAAATTGCAGATAATAATGTATTGCAATGTGTGGATAGTGCCTGGCTTTATTGTCAACAAGTTTTTTAATTTTTTCGATATCGAATGTAGCCCATTCTCCCCATTCTCTGAAATTGCTGGTTTTAAGTTTGTCGCGCAAATAGCAAAAAGCGGCATAGGGTTCAAGCCACTCTTTGTTGGCGTTGAAAAAATCCTTGAAAGCCTTGGTGTTTTTTACCTCAGACCAGTTTTGGTCGAAAATAAGTTTGTAATATCTCGATTTGATGCGATTGACTTCTACGTAGTCGACATGATGTTTCGAGTTAAGTAGTTCTTTAGCCAGCTCAAACTCGTCGTTTAGTTTTTCGTTCTCGAGCTTTCCTAAATGCTGGAGATTGAGGTACATGGGGTGAAGTGCCAGCACCGAAATTGATTTGTAGGGGTATGAGTCGAGCCAAGAGTGAGTGGCTACGGTTTCATTAATGGGTAGAACCTGAATAACTTTCATTCCGGTTTTTTTGCACCAGTCAACCAGCTTTTTAAGGTCGAGAAATTCGCCTACTCCAAAACTGTCCGAAGTGCGCAAAGAGAAAACCGGTACAGCAACTCCTGCTGCTTTCCACCATGGATTCGAATATCTGAATTCCTCATCGTTTTGGACATGAACAACACCTTCATCGTGTTTATTGATGTAGAAGATTTTGCGTTCGCTACCATCTTCCCATTCTTCAACTTTTTTAGTTGCTTTATCAACTATCACATATTTGTATTCAATTGGAAAATTAATGTTTTTCAAATCGATTGCTTTTTCCCAGACCGGAAGATTATGCAATTTCATTATAACAGGCTTTTCCCAGTTCCCGAGCAGTTTGTGGTTGCCAATTATGGCCATGTTTTTATTTGCAGGCACACGCGGAGCTCTTAACTTAAAAAGTATGGTTTGCTGTGGTAGTTTTCCCAATTTTGCTTTTGTAGCTTTATGAGGCATTAAGGCATTTTGAAATACCTTGGTGATGAAAACCGACGTGGTATTGGTTTGTGGCCTCCAGAAATCTCTGATCTCAATATTTTTTACTGTTTCAATTTCAAAAGCTCTGTTTTCACCACCTTCCCAAACTACTGCATTTTCAGAGGTCTTTAAAAAGTATTTATATTTAAACTTTTTTTCATTCTTAAATTGAATATTTGTCTCCCATTCTCCGTTCCCGATGTAGGTCATCGGAAATGCTTCGGCTGTGTTCCAGTTGCCCAATGCTTTGATTGAACCACTAAGCCAAATGCTTTCACCCCAATGGGTGTTATAATTAATTCTGAATGATAGTTTCATGACGGTAAGTATAAATTTTAGATTCTAACTAAACTATTTGACCATTAAGTTCGGAGTATTTATTCAGAAAAGAAATATCATAAATCAATTTTTAGTGTTTTTGTTGAAATGATTCTGAAAAAATACATTTGAAGAAACATAATTTTGGCTCAAATAAGAAATGAGCATTTTACACAAGTAGTTGAATACTTGTGTAAAATTGAAACTGGGAAATGCTTGTTTGGGCACTATTGTACTGCTGTAAAAAAAGATAAATGTTTGGTAGGTTTAAAATTGTATTAGTC
>SKHV01000387.1 GCA_007116765.1 Prolixibacteraceae bacterium
AACAGATATTTAAAATATAACAATCAAAATAATTAAGCATGTCGAAAATTGAAGGAATAATAAAAAAAATAAACACGGGCAACAATTCTATTTTTACCGAATTATATGGAACAAATCAAACTGTTTTAAACGAGCAGTTTCAGCGCTATTCAACCCTAATTAATGAATTCCAAAACACGTTCAAAAGCAACAACATTGAATTATTCAGCTCTCCCGGCCGAACAGAAATTGGGGGAAACCACACCGACCACAATCACGGAAGGGTTTTAGCAGCTGCTGTAAATCTCGACAACATTGCTGTCGCCGCGAAGAATAATTCAAACTTTATTCATATTAAATCAACAGGTTATCCTGCGTTTAAAGTCGACATGAGCGACTTAACACCAAAAAAAGAAGAACAATACACATCGGAAGCATTGGTTAAAGGAATTGTTGCCCGCTTTAAAGAATTGGGGTTCGAGGTGGGCGGCTTCGACATGTGTAACGAGAGCCGTGTGCCCAAAGGCTCGGGCTTAAGCTCTTCCGCATCGTTCGAAGTATTGATAGGTGCTGTAATAAACCATTTGTTCAACTGTGGCAGAATGGATGCGGTTGAAAATGCAAAAGTAGGTCAATGGGCTGAGAACAATTTCTTTGGCAAACCTTGCGGTTTAATGGATCAAACAGCCTGCTCAGTTGGGGGGCTCATTACCATTGACTTCGAAAATCCATTAAATCCCCTTGTGAAAGCAATCGAATTTGATTTTTTAAGCACGGGGTACTCCCTTGTAATTACCGATGTAGGCGGCGGGCACGACGATGCCGCATCGCAGGAAGAATATGCCTCGTTGCCCGTTGAAATGAAAAAAGTAGCTTCGCAACTTGGCGCGAAAGTACTAAGAGAGGTTACACTTGAGCAAATTATTGAAAAAATACCCGAAATGCGCGAACAAACCGGCGACAGAGCTATTCTCAGGGCAATTCACTTTCAGGGCGATAACAAACGCGTTGTTCAGCAAGTTGATGCACTTAAAAACAACAACTTTGATGCTTTTCTGAAAATGGTAATCGAATCGGGACAAAGCTCTTACATGTACAACCAGAACATTTACGATATAACCCATAAAGACGAACAGGTAGTATCTCTAGCCTTAGCTTTGAGCGAACTGGTACTTAAAGGAAAAGGTGCATGGCGTGTTCATGGAGGTGGCTTTGGAGGCACCATACAGGCTTTTGTGCCCGATAATTTAATAGAAAAATACGTTTCTACCTTAGAACATGTATACGGAAAAGGAAGTTGCCATAAGCTATTTATTAGAAATAAGGGAGCTATAAAGCTTGATATTTAAGCAATTAAAAAATATTTCACACAAAAAATGCATTTGTATGAAAGAATATTTGGAAATAATAAATGTATTTTTGACATTTGTAAGCTAAATAAATTAATCCAATGACCTATTCGAATAAAGATAAATTTTACCTTGCTGTTGATTGTGTTATTTTCGGATTCGATAACGATCAGTTAAAGCTACTTTTGTATAAGCGTGATTTTGAACCCGAAATAGGTAAATGGTCATTAATGGGTGGTTTTTTAAAAACAAACGAAACCCTTGATGAAGCTGCAAGCAGGATATTGGCTCGAATAACAGGTTTACGCGACATTTATCTGGAGCAACTCAGTGCTTTTTCTGAATTAAATCGTGACCCTGCCGACAGGGTTATCAGCATTGGATACTATGCACTAATAAACAGTAAAGAGTATAGCGCTGAAATGCTTAAACAATATGGAGCTAAATGGTTTACATTCGATGAAATTCCCAAACTGATTTTTGACCACACTGAAATAGTCAACAGAGCAATGAAGCGATTGAAACGAAAAGCAAAAACCCAACCCATTGGCTTTGAGCTACTACCTTCTCAATTCACGATCACACAATTACGAAATTTATACGAAGCAATTTATCAACGTGAACTTGACCCTGCAAATTTCAGGAGAAAATTTATAGGCATGAAACTTCTCGACAGGCTACCAATAAAAGACATGAACCATTCACGCAAAGGAGCCTTTTTGTATGCATTCAATAAAAACAAATACGAAGCTCACACCTCTTCCGGGTTCGCTTTCGATTTAAATGGAATATAACTTAAAAGATAACAGATGAACAACTTAACTAAAAATGAAATTTGGTTTGTAACCGGGAGCCAACACTTGTATGGCCCAAAAACATTACAGCAAGTCGATGTTGATTCGAAAACAATTGTCGACGGATTAAATGCTACAGGCAAACTACCTGTTGAACTAATTTTCAAACCGGTAGTTAAAACCCCCGATGAAATTCTGGACATTTGCATGGAGGCCACTGCCGATAAAAACTGCATAGGTGTAATAACCTGGATGCACACTTTTTCTCCTGCTAAAATGTGGATTGCAGGCTTGAAAGCCCTGCAAAAACCTTATATGCATTTGCACACGCAATTTAACCGTGACTTACCCTGGAGCGAAATCGACATGGATTACATGAACCTGCACCAAAGTGCCCACGGCGACCGTGAATTTGGTTTTATCAACAGCCGTATGCGCAAAAACCGCAAGGTTGTTGTTGGCCATTGGCAGGATGAAAATGTACAAAACCAAGTGGCCAAATGGAGCCGTACTGCTATAGGATGGGCAGATTCGCAAGGACTTAAAATTGCCCGTTTTGGCGATAACATGCGCAACGTGGCCGTTACCGAAGGCGATAAGGTTGAAGCACAAATTAAATTCGGATGGGAAATTCATGCATACGGGGTAGGCGATCTGGTTGAATACGTAGAGAAAGTTACCGATGCCGAAGTAGATACCCTTTACAACGAATACGAACAACTTTACGCTGTGGCCGAGAACTGCAAGCCCGGCAAGCAATACCACGAGAACGTACGCGTACAGGCACGTTACGAGATTGCGATGAAACGTTTCATGGAAAATGGTGGCTTCAAAGCCTTTACAAGCAATTTCGAAAACCTTACAGGCCTGGCTCAATTGCCTGGTTTAGCGTCGCAAAGACTAATGGCTGCCGGTTACGGCTTTGGTGCCGAAGGCGACTGGAAACAATCAGCCTTGCTGCGTATTATCAAAACCATGTCACAAGGCATGGAAGGTGGAAGCTCTTTTATGGAAGACTATACCTACCATCTCGACCCGGCAAACGAAGGTGTTTTGGGAGCACACATGTTGGAAATTTGTCCTTCCATCGCTGCAAAAAAACCACGCCTCGAGGTACATCCGTTAGGAATTGGCGGCAAAGACGCCCCTGCCCGACTGGTATTCGATAGCGCTACCGGCGATGCCATGAACGTTACACTTATCGATATGGGCAACCGCTTCCGTATAATTGTGAATACACTCGACGTGGTGGAACCACTGGGCAGCCTGCCAAAATTACCAGTTGCATCTGCCTTCTGGAAAACGCATCCAAACCTGGCCGATGGTGCAGCAGCATGGATTTACTCTGGCGGCACACATCACTCGGCATACACCTTGGCATTAACTCCCGATTTTATTGAAAATTTTGCCGAAATAGCCGATGTTGAATTTGTGCTTATCGACAAAAACACCAAGTTAACGGAGCTTAAAAAAGAATTACGCTGGAATGAAATTTATTACATGTTAAACGGAAGTCTAAAATAACCTAACAAATTAACTTATGAATGCCGGATTTACTACTATTGACTATCTAATATTTGTAGCCTACGCTATACTTATTATGGGAATTGGGCTTTGGCTTTCACGCACTAAAAAAGGTGAAACCAAAAACTCAAAAGATTACTTTTTAGCAGGCGGTACCCTATCGTGGTGGGCTATTGGCGCATCGTTAATTGCTGCCAACATTTCGGCCGAACACTTTATTGCCATGTCGGGTTCGGGCTATGCAATCGGGCTGGGTATGGCTGCCTACGAATGGATTGCTGCCATTGTGCTCATACTGGTTGCAAAATACCTGCTCCCTCAAATGATCGACAAGAAGATTTTTACCATGCCACAATTCGCTCGCGAACGTTATGGCAGCGGGGTCAGCTTCTTTTTCTCTTTCTTTTGGCTCTTGGTATATGTTTTTGTAAACCTCACATCGGTTTCATGGCTGGGCGCACTGGCAATGAACCAGATACTAGGAGTTCCAATGATTTACGGAGTACCGGGACTATTACTCTTTGCCGGTATATACTCTATTTACGGAGGACTCAAATCAGTAGCCTGGACTGATATCGTTCAAGTAGTATTCCTTATAGGTGGTGGACTGGTCACTGCTTGGTTCGCACTCAATGCGGTGTCTGGCGATGCAGGTTCTGCTTTTGAAGGCTTTAGAATAGTGCTTGATCGCGTGCGCGAAACAGCTACCGATACACACTTCAGCATGATAATACCCGAAACTGAAGGCACGCGCGATGCGTTCCTTAATTTGCCTGGGCTTGCTGTTATTTTTGGAGGAATGTGGCTTACCAATATTGGATACTGGGGTTTTAACCAATTTATTATTCAAAAAGGTTTAGCTGCAAAAAACTTGAAAGAAGCAAAACGTGGTTTATTGTTTGCGGGTTACCTAAAAATTTTAATCCCTATTATCGTAATTGTTCCCGGTATTACTGCATACGTAATACATGGCATGTCAGTTGAAGCTGCCGATGGCACAGTAACTTTCATTAACCAAATGGGAGACTCATCTTTACTTGCAGGTGAAATATCCCGTTCAGACGATGCCTACCCATGGTTGTTACGAAACTTTGCACCAACTGGAATAAGGGGCTTAGCTTTTGCTGCACTTGTAGCGGCCGTAGTTTCCTCGTTGGCTTCGATACTTAACTCCACATCGACCATTTTCACGCTCGATATTTACAAAACTATCATAAACAAAAATGCAAGTGAAAAGCAATTAGTGAAAACCGGACGTATTACTGCTGGTGTAGCATTATTAATTGCCATCATTTCTGCTCGTCCACTTTTGGGTGGTCTCGATCAGGCCTTCCAATACATACAGGAATATACCGGCTTTATATATCCCGGTGTGGTAGCCGTATTCGGTATGGGTATTTTATGGAAACGAGCTACTAATCGAGCAGCCTTGTGGACTACAATTGCCACAATTCCTGCCGGTATTCTAATGAAAATTGCCCTGCCCGACCTTCCTTGGATGATTCGCATGGGTTATGTTTTCATTATACTTGTTGGTCTTGCCATATTACTTGTGTTAACCGACAAAAAACAGGTAAAAGCAACAAAAATGAGCGAAGCTAACATCAAAGCCCAGTTCAATGCGGGACGATTGTTTGGCGTGTTAGCAGCAATTACTCTTGTTGCCGGACTAATTTGGGGCACAAACCTCTTTGGTATGGGAATGCTTTATTTAGGTTTCCATTCAATATTTATGATGACCGCAATGCTCGGCTTCCTTTCTGTAATAATGTATACCAATGCAAAAAGTGCTACACAAGACAGTAAGGCATACGAGTATGATCCTGAGATAATTAAAACCGACAATACATTCCTCGTTTTGGCTATGGGTATTGTATTAATTATTGTAACACTATACGCTTATTTCTGGTAGAATTTATATCACAAGGGCATTCTTCATTCAATGAAGAATGCCCTTCTTTATTAAAAAATATGCTTGAAAAACTAAAAGAAGAAGTATTTAAAGCCAATCTCGAATTGGTTAAACACGGTCTGGTAATTTTCACATGGGGAAATGCGAGTGGAATTGACCGCGAAAAAGGGCTGTTTGTGATAAAACCCAGCGGGGTCGATTACGATGTAATGAAAGCAAGCGACATGGTTGTGCTTGATCTGGCAGGAAACGTGGTGGAAGGAAACCTGAAACCATCGTCAGATATGCCAACCCACCTTGAACTCTACAAAGCTTTTCCTGAGATAGGGGGCGTGGTACATACCCACTCCACATACGCCACATCATGGGCACAGGCCGGTACGGAAATTCCCAACATTGGCACTACTCATGCCGACTATTTTGCACAGGAAATACCCTGTACCCGCAAAATGACCGAAGATGAAATTTTTGGCAATTACGAAAAAGATACAGGAAAGGTAATTATTGAAACATTTGAAAAAATAAAACCCAACGAAGTACCGGGAGTACTGGTAAATAACCATGGTCCATTCTCGTGGGGGAAAAATGTACACGATGCGGTACACAATGCTGTAGTAATGGAACAAGTTGCTAAAATGGCCAGCATTTCGTTCATTGTAAACCCAAACTTAAAAATGAACCCGCTGCTCATCAAAAAACATTACGAACGTAAGCACGGGAAGAACGCGTATTATGGGCAGTAGGAACCCTGGATGCTCGATACTCGAGAATCATTAATAAAAAATTAAATAATTATGAAAAAATACGTTATTGGCCTTGATTACGGGTCCGATTCGGCAAGAGCACTTGTTGTAGATACCACTAACGGCGAAATTCTCGCCAGTTCGGTAAAATATTACCCAAGGTGGGTAGAAGGAAAATACTGCGATCCCGCGAAGAACCAATACCGCCAACATCCGCTCGATTACCTCGAAGTAATGGAAGCATCGATAAAAGAAGCTCTTTCGAAGTGCGAACCGGCAGTAGCTGAAAATGTGGCAGGAATAGCCTTCGACACAACTGGTAGTACTCCTGCCCTGACCGATGCAAACGGAACACCCCTTGCCATGCTCCCTGAATATGCCGAGAACCCCAATGCCATGTTCATTCTGTGGAAAGACCACACGGCAGTAAAAGAGGCCGACGAAATAAACGAGCTGGCACGCAAATGGGAAGTAGATTACACCAAATACGAAGGCGGTATATACTCGTCGGAATGGGTTTGGGCAAAAGCATTGCACGTACTTCGCAACGACAAAACGCTAAAACCAACTGCCGTTTCGTGGATTGAATATTGCGACTGGTTACCTGCTGTACTTACGGGCAAAACGGCTATTGACCAGGTAAAACGCAGCCGTTGCGCCGCAGGGCATAAAGCACTTTGGCACCCCGATTGGAACGGACTTCCACCCGAGGAGTTCCTTACCACACTTGGAATAGAACTTGCCGGTATGCGCCAAAACCTTTTCACCGAAACCTATACCAGCGACGAAGCTTTTGGAACATTAACTCCCGAATGGGCTGAAAAACTAGGGCTATCAACCGATGTGATAGTTGGCGTAAGCGCATTCGATGCGCATATGGGAGCTGTTGGAGCCGAAATTGAAGCAAATACACTGGTTCGCATTATGGGA
Organism: Prolixibacteraceae bacterium; assembly: GCA_007116765.1. Lineage (GTDB taxonomy): Bacteria > Bacteroidota > Bacteroidia > Bacteroidales > Prolixibacteraceae > Roseimarinus. The sequence goes on from SKHV01000387.1 coordinate 7,232, forward strand.
ACTTCAACCTGCGACATTATAGTTTCGCCATACAGCGACATGGAAGGCAAGCTAATACCTGGAATTTGCGGTCAGGTTGACGGCTCGGTAATACCCGGAATGGTAGGCCTCGAAGCCGGACAATCAGCCTTTGGCGATGTGTATGCCTGGTTCAAAAACGTACTGGCCTGGCCATTGCAATTTATCGATGACAAAGAGCTTGCTGAGTCTATCGAGAAAAAAATCATTCCTGAACTGGAGAAAGAAGCCATGCAAATCCCCATCGAGGAGTCTACCATTATTGCCACTGACTGGCTCAACGGCCGACGTACTCCCGATGCCGACCAAAACCTAAAAGGAACAATTACCGGTTTGAATCTGGGGTCAACGGCTCCGCGCATTATGCGTGCCTTGGTGGAAGCTACAGCTTATGGCTCAAAAGCAATTGTTGACAGATTTATTGAAAATGGAATTGAAATAAAATCGGTTGTAGGTATTGGCGGTGTGGCCAAAAAATCGGCTTTCGTAATGCAAACCATGGCCGATGTGCTGAACATGCCCATAAAAGTTGCACGCGCCGAACAATGTGTGGCTTTGGGTGCAGCTATGTTTGCAGCTGTTGCTTCAGGTGTTTTCAAAACCGTTGAAGAAGCTCAAAAAGCTATGGGACAAGGTTTCGAGAAAACCTACTACCCCATTGAGGAAAATGTAAAACAATATGCCAAAATCTATAAGAAGTATCAGGAAATTGGCAAATTATAAATAGTAGAGAGTAGCTGGGTACTAGTCTCTGGTCACTAGTCTCTGGTTAATATCAGGCATCGGCTACTCAATACAAACAACCTAACTTAATAAATTATGAAGAAAATCCTAATCACATCAATTGCTCTAATGGTATTTGCTTTCTATACCGGAGCACAAAACATGCTGGTACTACACCCCGAAAAGGCCGAAACGCTTATCAACAAGAACATTTACGGTCATTTTTCAGAACATCTGGGAACTCTCATCTACGGTGGGATCTTTGTTGACGAAGACTCCGACATACCTAATACTAACGGCTATCGCAACGATGTACTTGAAGCTTTAAAAGAACTTAAAGTACCTGTATTGCGCTGGCCGGGAGGCTGTTTTGCCGACACCTACCACTGGAGAGATGGAGTTGGACCAAGAGAAGATCGTCCATCTATAGTAAATGTTTTTTGGGGTGGTGTAACCGAAGACAATAGTTTTGGCACTCACGAATTCCTCGATTTTTGTGAACTAATTGGCACGGAACCCTACCTAAGCATAAACTCAGGTTCAGGCACCGTGCGCGAAGCTGCCGAATGGGTCGAATATGTTACATCGGGCAACCAAAGCCCTATGGCCGACCTCCGCCGCCAAAATGGTCGTGAAGAACCATGGGATGTTAAATTTTGGGGCGTTGGCAATGAAAGCTGGGGATGCGGCGGTGATATGCGTCCAGAGTATTATGCCGATATTTATCGCCATTACGCGGGATATATAAGAGGCAATAACCTGGAAAGAGTTGCTGTAGGACCATCATCGGGCGACTACAACTGGACTGAAAAAGTAATGTCGGGATTGAGTGACAAACTTCATCTGGTTCAGGGCTTATCGTTACACCATTATACCTTGCCCACAAACAGCTGGTCAGGCAGCAAAGGTTCAGCCACCGATTTTGAGGAAGACCAATGGTTCAGCACTTTTAAACACACCTTGGAGGTTGAAGAATACATTGTAAAGCACCTCGAAATAATGGACAAATACGACCCCGAAGGAAGGGTGTCGTTAATTGTTGATGAATGGGGAACTTGGTACGATCCTCTACCCGGCTCAAACCCCGGTTTTCTTCAACAGCAAAATACAATACGCGATGCACTGGTTGCAGGTGTTAACCTCAATATTTTCAATAATTATGCTGAACGCATTTCAATGGCAAATATTGCCCAAATTGTAAACGTTTTGCAGGCCATGATATTGACCGATGGCCCTGAAATGGTGAAAACTCCAACCTACTATGCGTTCAAAATGTACAATGTGCATCAGGATGCAACCCTTATTCCTACATCGTTAATCAGCGAAAAATATGAATACGATGGCGAAGAGCTGCCTGCAATTACATCATCGGCTTCGGTAAAAGACGGAGTTACAAATATTACTTTGACAAATGTGAACCCCAACAACGCTGTTAATATTGACTGTTACTTGAATGGTGTAGATTTTAAGTCGATAAGTGGACAAATTATTTCGGCCGACGTAATGAACGCCTACAACGACTTTGGCAAAGAAGAAAAAGTAAACATTGCCAACTTCGATGTAAAAAAACCCAATAACAATATTTTATCCTTAGAAATACCGGCACACTCGGTTGTATTATTACAATTAAAATAATTGAACATGACACGAACATTATTTAAACCATTAACAATGCTGTTAGCATTTGCTCTTTTTGTAGCATGCAGCAGCGAACCATCGGTATTTACCAAAACAGTAAATAACATCGACGACAAAGCTTTCAATAAAGTACTAAACAATAGTCAAATTCAGCTTTTCACACTAGTTGGAGAAAACGGAATTGGCATGAAAGTTACCAATTATGGAGCCCGTGTGGTTGCCTTATGCGTACCCGATGCCAACGGAAACCCCGTTGATGTGGCTATGGGACACGATAACATTGACGATTACCTGAACCTGCCCGATGTATATTTTGGCACCGCAGTTGGCCGTAGTGGCAACCGTATTGCCAAAGGTAAATTCGAGATAGATGGCATTGAGTATCAATTACCACAAAACGATGGCGAAAACCATTTACACGGTGGCCCTACAGGTCTGCACGGTGTAGTGTGGGATGCTGTTCAGGTGGGCGATTCTAAAATCATATTCTCTTACCTCTCTGTTGACGGTGAAGAAAATTATCCGGGCAACATGAATATTACCATGACCTACGAACTGACTGAAGACAACGAATTCAGAATTGAATACACGGCCACTACCGATAAGGCAACACTTTGCAACCTTACGCACCACTCCTATTTCAACCTGAGTGGCGAAGGCAGCGAAACCATTAACGACCACTTGTTAATGATCAATGCCGACCACTTCACCCCGGTTGATGAAACCTTAATACCAACAGGCGAATTAGCACCTGTAAGCGGAACACCTTTCGATTTTACCACACCAACCGCAATTGGCGAAAGGCTCAATTCCAATCATCAACAAATGGCATACGGTGGAGGGTACGACCACAACTGGGCACTAAACAGCAGCAATGAACCTGTTATGTTGGCTGCAACGCTTTACTCGCCTGTTACAGGCATACAAATGGACGTGCTCACCGACCAACCGGGAATTCAATTTTACGGAGGAAATTTCCTTGAAGGAATCCACACCGGTAAAGAAGGTAAGAAATATGGTTATCGCAGCGGTTTGTGTTTAGA
>SKHV01000229.1 GCA_007116765.1 Prolixibacteraceae bacterium
ATCGAAGCTTAATCAGGGAAATGTAGCTTAGTTTACTGATAGAAGGTTGTTTTGAAGGACTTATAATTAAATGAAGATAAAAGAAAACGAAAAATGGGTTTTCTTAGCCATGCAAAGATTCCTGTATAAAAGAAAAAGGAGGCATGAAACCTCCCTATATACAGTGTATCCGTAAAGAGTATTGCTCGCAGGTTGCCCCCAGACAGAGCCTTTTTCCTCTTCCTCCTTACATGAACAAAGATAATGATCTATAAAACAAAAATATTTCCAATATTTTTTTCAAAATAATGCTCAAAAATTTGGACTGCAAAATAGAAGGGGTATCGAGGAGTATCAAACCAAAAATGCCTAAATATCGCTCATGCAAACATCGGGCAGTATTATGGATTATTTATAGAAGTCTCCTTCTTATTACAAGTACTAAAGCCAGTAAAGGGAAAATCAAAAAAATACACCAAAGGCTAACAGGAACAACAGCATCTGGGGCACCTATCAAAACAAATGGAACACCTTGTTGGTGACTCCCAAATCCTCCATCTACTGCGTTACCATAACCAGAGGATGTATATTGTAAAGCATTTCCCGTAGTTGCTTCGCCAGTTATGGTTACAGGTGGGCACCATGGCCCAAAAGCCGAAGAACCGTCAAGTTGAAACTCAATCCAGTAGGTGTCAGCAGGTAAGTGGATATCCATATTACAAACCACTTCCATTATTGGTCGATAAATAAGATTGCTTGTTTCTGATATGCGGTAAACACCACTAAACTGCGTCGATGTCATCCGGTTGGTTGTGGCATCGCCCCAAATAACCGATGCTCCGGGCAAGTCGGGTTGCATGTCATAAATTCTTATTTATGCGGCAGTTATTGTCGATGTAGTTGTACTTCCGGTTTGGTAGCCGTATAGAATAACTGAAGAAATATGATGGTCTTCAGCAAATGAAAAATCATCAGCCATCCAACTATTTACCGATGTTTGAAAGCTAAAACCAAGAGTAGTTATCCCAAGCGATACATTCTGCAGTACGCTTTGGTCGGTTCCGCCAGGACCTGTGCCGAGGCTGTTAACCAAGGGGCCGTTGTCGAAAATAACGTTTGGGGTTGATTTCAGCGCAGGCATGGTCTGACCCGATGATATGCTTATTATTTGTGTGCCGCCAACTGGAGCAAGTTCTGCTTGTTGTGCAAAAACTAACGAAGCAATAGTGAAAAAACGATATTTCATAATGTTTGATTAAAAGTTGACCATAAAGATAATTTCACTTGTCAGACTTTTGGTTTCATTTATTCTTAAAAAATTATAGATATAAACATTTTTATCTTTTTCGTATTATGTCCATGGCGGTCATGTAGCCGCTGAAAATGGCTCCCGAGAAGCCACCTCCAAACTTGCCCCATGCCGAGGCAACGTAAACGTTTTCGGGCAAAACTTTCAGGTAATCGGCTGTTTTTCCGGGGTTTTGGGCAAAACCATATACCGCGCCTTCGGGGTTGAGGGTGTAGCGTTTTACTGTTAGCGGCGTGCCCACTTCAACGTATTCCAAGGCATCGCGAAAACCCGGGATCAGCTTTTCGCAACGGGCCGTAATGGCTTCGGCAACTTCAACCTTCTTCTGCAAATAGCTTTTACGGTCGAGTATTTCCCAATCGCGCAAATAGTCTATGCAGCACACTGCACCCACGCTTTTGCCTTCGGGAGACAAGGCCGAATCAACCTGGCTGTAATCAACCAATGTGAAGCCACGGGTATCGAAGCCCGAACGGTTGTTCGTAACAATATCGCACTGGGTTTTGATACTTGGGTCGAAAATGAAAGTTGAATAATAGCGGTTGCCAACTTCTTTCAACGGTTTGTTGAAACCAAAATAAACGGTCAGCAACGAAGCCCCGATTTTTATGCCTTCAATATTTTCAGCTAATGCCTTTCCCTTTTCTTTGGGTAACAATTGTTTGGCTAAAGCAGGTATCGATGCATTTACAATTACCTCGGGCGCAAAGGCTTCTGTGTTTTCTTTTGCTTTTCCTTTTGTGTTTTGATAGCGGATACCCACTGGCAAATCGTTTTCGAAAAGGATTTCGGAAACACGGTGGTTCAGCAGTACGGTTCCACCGTTTTCTTGAATTACTTCTACCAAAGCGTCGGAAAGCTTTTGCGAACCGCCTTTAACGAAACTTGCGTTGCCACCGTAATAGCTCCCCTGTGCAATCAGGTAATAGTTGAGCGAAATGGTGTAGGGGTCGTCGTGAAAATAGCCAAGGTTCCCCAGCAGTATAAGTTTCAGGTCTTCGTTGGTTATGTGTTCATCGAGAAATTCGCCAACGCTTTTATTGGGGTTTTCGGTTAGCTCGGGCAATACTTTGCGGTAGTTGAGCAGGTAATGAAAATAGGTTTTGATGCCTTGTTCATCTTCAGGGAAGTGCGAAATGAGCAGGCTTTGGGCTTCTTCGGGATTGTGTGGCACCACCACATCGTAGCGATCGTTTACAAAACGATAAAACTCTGGCACATCGAGCAGGGTAATTTTTTGGTCGAGCCCAAGGTCTTTGAATATTCTCACTTTCAAATCTTTGGCATGTGGGCCGTCCATTTCGTGCAGCCCTACTTCAAAACTGAAATCTTTTCGCTGAAAGGTAGTTGCACAGCCACCGGGACGGTCGTGCTGCTCAATTAAAAACACTTTTTTCCCTTGCTTGGCCAGTTTAGCACCGGCAGTGAGGCCACCAAGGCCTGCTCCGATTATTATAGTATCGTACTTCATATTATTCGGGTATTGGGTAACGTTTAAACGGTTTTTCGCGGTCGAACAGGTAGCGGTAGGTAATGTAG
>SKHV01000260.1 GCA_007116765.1 Prolixibacteraceae bacterium
AACCAATTTTCAATCTGATCTGGTTTTAAGTAATTTCCGATGGCTAATATTGTCACTGGGAATTCCTTGAAAAAGTCCTTATTAAGAAACTCGGCTCTTTCATTTTCGACTTGTTTTCCGAGCTGAATTTTTGCTACAGCAGAATTTACTTCTGATATAAATGATTGGTCTAAAAAAGTGGCTTCATGATCCTCTCTATGTAAATCAGGATATACACTTGAAATAATGTTCTGATAATTTTTCCATGTACCTCCTTTAGGGTAGTAGCAATATGGACGCAAGGGATTTTGATAATGTGTTTTAGTTTGGGGAAAAAATCGCTGATGCTTTTCTTTGATTTCACCACTTAGATACCTTTTCCATTGATTGGGGTTTTGATTGCTCTCTAACCAAATCTGTTCTACATTATTGGAAGCAATCGCCTTTTCTTGACCAAACATAATGATATCTGATTCCGGATTTCCAAAACCTATGTAGTAAGGATTGGTCTTTCCACTTGGTTTATTTTCTACAAAACCAGATTGATTGCTCAAAGCAAATTCAATTGCTTTTATAAAATTGTTTTTCTGTGTACGCATATTATCTAATTTCTGTGGCATCAATCCAATCAAACTTTTTCACTTTATCTTTCGCCTTTTTATCATTCAAGCCCTTGACTTCCTTGATGGCTTTTCCAAACTTGTTGTAGTTCACCAACACACCATCATCCAAATCGATACTGATGCGTTCGGTGGCCATGTTGAACAGAATTTCACGTTCGTAATCTTTACAATCGATTATCATCTTGTTGATCCGGTCGCTTTCTTTGATGGCTTTGCTTTGTTCGGCTGCGCTGCCCGAAATCTTGATTTGCTCCAGGTGCTCCTTACGGATTTTTAGTTTGTCGATGAACTCCCGCAGGTAATTGTTCAGGATGTTGTTGAGGGTGTCCGGCGTATAGCGGTGCATGTAGATCAATACGTTGAAATAACCTTTGGGCGAAGAGAATATCCAGTAGATGGGGCGCTTCTTGTAGCGCTTGATGTGGTCGTTGTAGAAGTCTTTGATGAAGTACTTGCGCAGGTCTTTTTTCAAACATTCCTCTACAAATGCTGCGTTCTTTTGGAAGTTTTCTGCTCCGAAACTTGCTTTTAAGAAGGCATTAAAACGACCAACAATATCATCTTCAAACCAATCTTCATCCAATATTGGGATGATGTTGTCTGAGTCTGGGATAAAATGGTTGTTGGTTGTTGGTTGATGGTTGATGGTGGTTACATTTTCGCCATGAGGCTGTGAATTTGCTTTCTGATGCTGGTTATTTCCAGTATTATTTTTTTCGTATCCTCCACCTTGAGCATCTGAAGATTCACTGCTATTTGAAGTTGCGTTTCCAATTCTGCTAATGAACCTTGTGCTATCCTGAGATAATGAAGAAACTCTTTGTTCCCCCTCGATTGTCCTTCTGCTATGTTGCTCGGTACGCTCACCGCCGCTCTCTTTATTTGGTCCGTCAGACTGTATAGTTCTTCCCTCGGCATTTTCTTCATCTCCTGATACACCAAAGTCACCAGCCCCATGCTCTGCTGCCAAATTCTCAGATCCTTGTAATCCCTTACCATATCTATCATTTTTATAGTTATCACCACCATCCTCACCATCCTCACCATCAACCATCCCACCATCTACCATCGACCATCGACCATCCTTACCATCCACTATCCTCCAATAATCCTCCAAGGTCTCTCCTTGATTCGCCAATACCAATCCTTCTTTCTCCAACGAATAACGCCCAAACATACAGCCCACGGCATAGCTCACAAACTGCTTAAACACTTCATCGGCATGGAATACCAATTGCCCGTTTTCAATGCTGGTTTCTTCTTTTAAAATGGTAATTTCCTCCAAAGGAACATCTGGCGCAAGCTCCTCCTGCAGACCATAGATTTCTATAAACTGACGGTTGAGCTCTTCTTCGTTTTTGTGGAGTTGGAAGAATTTGTTGCGCCAGTATTGTTGGTATAGGTCGAAGGATTCTTCAATGGAATCTGATTTTTGACGAATGAGTTCGTTTTGGAGGAAGTCCCAAGAGGTTTCTCTGGAGTTCCATTCGAACCTTGATAAATTAATTAACAACTCCACCGCCTCATCAATTTTTGAATCAAATGAATTGCTGTTTATAGGTAAAGAAAGTATATTTTCTACTTGAAAGTTTAAAGTCGGATTTAATACATCCAGATAATACTTTCCAACACTGCAACAAAGAAACCCCAAAATAATATTTTCATCTTTCTCGCAAAAAGGGAAAGCACTTGACCCTGCAACATCCCACAATTGACCTCCCAAAACTTTACGAACACCAAATTTACTACTTGACAGAAATGTCCAACTTAAACAGCGCTTAAAGTAGTAGTCTCTATTTTCTGTTCTTGCTCTAGTAAGATTGTCACCAGTTCCATTCCAAAATAAATAATAATCATTATTTCCAAACCATTTTCTAAAAGCACCACCTTTTTGATATGGAATCCAACTAATTTTATTTAGCGCCTCTTTATATGATTGAAAATCTGAAGTGCGAGAACTATTTGGTAATTCTGCCCAATACCTCATTAATTTGTCGTTATTTCCTGAAATTAACCCTTGAAAAGAATGTGCATAATCAAAAATCTTTTTTTCATCAAAATTGGCAATTGACCTCTCACTCAACCAATACCCAATCGGACTTCCTGGAATCTTTTCAAAGTCTTTTTGGTTGGCGGTGTAAAACCAACCGCAATCAGGGTTTTGGATGGCTTCAAGGGTGTTATCTCTTTTTATTTCCGTTTTGTCAAAATCTACCAATCGGAT
>SKHV01000385.1 GCA_007116765.1 Prolixibacteraceae bacterium
GTAAAAGTCAATGGCTTCGGGTCCCGGAATGTAATCGAGGGTCTGACTGGGTTTCATGGCGCCCATGGTAAACCTTAATGCATCGTTTACCCTGTATCCCACATAGGCATCAAGCAGATTGGGCTCACCGGCGAAATTGAAGAAAATCCGATAATAAAAGCCTCCGTCGAAATTGCCCTTAACACTGAAGCGCGCATTGGCCACTTCAAAAAGCCGGCCTCCGTGAAAGTTGTCGTCGGCAAATGAATATCTGAAACCCGACTGAACCAGGGAATTAATGGTGAAAACTTCGTTTTTGGTCAGAGTCTCCAGTCGTTGTGTAAGCGAAGAATCGCTTTGTGCAAAAGCTGTGCCAAATGCAAGAACAATAATCAAGGAAAGCACAATGTGCTTTGTTCCTTTGTTTTTTTTGAATACGGTTGTGCATTGTAACATAGTTTCATTTTATAGTTATTTCTCAAGTATATTGCCGCAAATTCTACAGAAATTTGCTTCGGGTGTATGTTGAGGTTCTCTACAGTAGCTGCATTTTTTTGCTGCATCTTGTTTATCTTTAAATGTGTGCGACATTTCAACCGACACAATTCCGGTAGGAATGGCAATGATGCTATATCCCAAAAGCATGATAAAGGTTGCAATGAATTTCCCCGAAGATGTGATTGGAACTATGTCTCCATATCCAACAGTTGTTAAAGTGATTACTGCCCAATAAATGCTTACCGGTATATTGTCGAACCCGTTATTACCCCCTTCAATTGCATACATAACACTGCCCAGCATAATGACCAATATAAGTATGAATATCATGAAAATGGATATCTTACGTGCGCTCCGACTAATGGCCAAGAGCAAAAGATTACCGGCCCTAAGTAAATGGTAAAGCTTTAAAAGTCTGAAAATTCGTAGCAACCTGATTGCCCTAAGTGCGATAAACGACTGAGCCTCGGGCATACTTGAAGCAATATAAGTTGGAATAATGGCAATTAGATCAATGAGTCCTAAAAAACTGAATATATATTTCAGTGGCTTTGGAGCACTGTAAATGCGTGCTATGTATTCAAAGGTGAAAAGTATAGTTATCAGCCATTCGGCAGAGGAAAGTATGTTTGCGTAACGTATGTTGATACGATGGACACTCTCGAGCATTACAACAATGATGCTCATCACAATCAAAATGAGAAGAACAGCATCGAAAAGCCTCCCGTAAAAAGTACCTGATTCAAAAATAATACGATGAATTTTTTGCTTCATGGTAAAACTACCGTTTTGACTTTCATTTATTATTCACATTAATTTCATAGCTAATATAATGTTTTAATTCAAATTAGGGAGTGTATCGAAATAATAATTCAGTTTGTGGAAAATTTTCAATATTTTTGAGTTCAAACAAAAACAACATGGAAACACACGAAATACCAGTATCGGTTGATGTATTACGAAAACGATTCCCGTTTTTCGAACCCGCTTTAATCGATGAAATAGCAAAAGAAGGAGAATGGATTACTGTTGAAGAAGGGGAGTACCTTATGTCGGAAGGTAAATATATTCGTAGTTTTCCAATAGTACTTGAAGGCATTATTAAAGTGTGTAGAAATGACCGCGAAGGACGGGAGATACTGTTGTATTATTTGAACCCCGGACAAGTATGTGCTATGGCGTTAACTTGCTGCATGGGGCGTATGCAAAGCAATATTAGCGCATGTGCCGAAAGCGATACTGAAATTATTAGAATACCGGTTGATTTTCTGGATAAATGGCTGAATAATTACATTACCTGGAAAGAATACGTAATGTATGCTTACCGAAGCCGCTTCGACGAATTGCTAGAGACAATTGATGGCATAGCATTTAGGAAAATGGACGAGCGACTTGTGAAATTTTTTACCGACAGGAATAAAGCTACAGGAGAAACCGTTTTTAAAGGAACCCATCAGGAAATTGCGACCAGCTTAACATCATCGCGCGAAGTGATTTCTCGTTTGCTTAAGCAGCTTGAAAAGCAGGGGAGTATTAAAATAGGCAGAAATAAAATTGACTTTTCGTTACTTGTGTGACATTGGTTACCGATATCTTTTCTCTTATGGCATTTCTTTGTATTGGATTTAAAAAACAAAGAATATGCTGGATTTCATTTTAAAATATAAACGATATTTAATAGGAATTGCGCTTGGAGCTGTTGCGGGTTACGCCTACTGGCACTTCATTGGTTGCAATTCGGGGACATGTCCGTTGACATCTACCTGGCACAACTCTACACTTTACGGAGCAGTAGTTGGTGCATTGTTTGGAGGAACAACAAATAAAAAAAATGATAAGAAGAATATTGAAACAATGGAAGAAGATACAACTGCAAAATAGATGAAGGTTAGAATAGTTTTAGGTTTAATGGTTTTAGTTTTATTGGTAGGTTGTTCGTCGCGCACAAACCGCGGCGAAACAACCGCTGCCAATAAAAATAATACACAGATTGACAATATTGAATATGCAGATAATATGAGTAAGTTTAATGAATTAATAAAAGGACAGCAACCCGTTTTGGTTGATTTCTATGCCGACTGGTGTGCACCTTGCCGTATGATGGCTCCAATTCTTGAACAAGTTGCTTCAAATATGGGGCCAGAAGTAAAAATTGTGAAAGTAGATGTAGATAAAAATCAACAGGCAGCTATTAATTATGGAGTGCAAAGTATCCCAACTTTAATGCTTTTTCAGAATGGAAAAGTAAAATGGCAAGGGGCAGGAGTGATGCAAGCTGACCAAATTGAGATGATAATTCGCTCAAAAAGCACAAATATCAATTTTTAAATTATTTTTTTTTCA
>SKHV01000101.1 GCA_007116765.1 Prolixibacteraceae bacterium
TAAATCTATGGATGTAGAGTATTTTTCTTATGCCATAATTTTTTCCCGGCAGCGTTGTTATCTTAATGTTGTTTTTAACGAGGTTGTCGGAGACGTGCATTTTGCGGTCCGAGAGAAGCAACAGCTCAAGATGAATACCGTGCTGGTTTTTCATGATCGGCAGTATTTCGCTTAGCAGTTTTTGGGCTCCACCAGTTCCCAAATTGTTAATGATGTGCAAGAGTTTCAAAAGCACTCCTAAATTTTTGAAAGGGTAAATTAAACTTGTTTTAATAACCGCTCTGTTTTTCTGATTATCCTATGAATTTCATGTCTAAGGTATTTAACAGTTAAAAAAGAGATAGTTCTGGTTTTGAGTGTGACTTTAGAGAGCCTTTGTAGTTTGTTGTTTTGAAAAACAATCATCTCTGCCAAACGCTGGATTACTAATAAGTAAAACAGGGTGTGAATTTTTTCTGAAGGCGCAACAGATGTTTTAACTTGTAAAGATTCAATGTATCTGGAAATGAAAACCTCCATTGAATCGGTGTGCTGTTTTGTAAAAAAAAGCGTTCGTGGATTCTTTAGCAGTAATGCCTTTCTCAAGCCCACAGAAAAAGTTGCTAAATCTCTAAATAAAAATGATTCCACTTTTGTTCTTGGTGGGTCAATCAGGGTTAATACCCCTTCTGCAAAGTATAGATTTAAAGGGGAAAAGTCCTGGTAAGAATACCCAACCGGAAAAGAGTGTCCGATGAGCGAGTCTTTTGCCTTACAGAGTACTCTTTTTTCGTGTTTGGAAAACCTCAACAGGTCAGTTTCCAAATCCTCAAATAAGATATTCAAGTGGTAAATAGATGAAGCCCCGACAAATTCTTTCATGTGAAGTTTGGCCAGAATCGGTGCTGTCTGCTTTAGGGTGCTCATTAAGTTTGTATTTGAACCGATGATTTGAAAATTTAGGTTTTCTCCGGCTACAAATTCCATGACGTATGCGTTGTATTCAGGTAAAAACTTTATGGCTTTGGGGGTTTTTAGACCAATGATATCGAGTGAGTTATAATAAACCAGAGAATTGTACTCATCATTGATCTCTTTTGGTGTTAGGCTTTTGGTTTGTTTTAGAATAAGTTGTCTGTCATCGAAAGTTTTTACTTTATATAATAACGAATTTCTGTTCTCCAAAATCAAATTGAACTCTGCCAATGCAATGTTTAATTCCTTTGCCAAAGAGTTTCCATCAATGCTTTTACTGGGAGTTTTTGCTCTGGTTTTTTCCTGTAATGCTCTATTTATAAAATCCATGACTGCCCTTTAAGTAAGTAAAATACATTGTATTTGACAAAATTGTCACATTCCCAAACCTTTTGATGTACAAATCATCACAGCATTAATACGGTTTTTTTAAAAGTGCGTGCCTTTTCGGGTGCAGTCACTTTTATGTGACGTTTGCTGGCTCAAAAATTGGGTTTTGCAGGAAACCGGGATTGAATATTCCTGCAGTTTTATTTATCAGGCTCCGCTGTGGTAATGACAAAACCGTTTGAAAAAACTTGCATTTTTAAAATTTTCCTTACTGCTTAAGTAAAAATACTTTAAACTACTGAGAATCACTAAAAATCAGTTACTTAATCCATGCTTTTGGTTTCAATAAAACGGGTATAATATATATTTCAGATACTCACAAATCAGGATCGGATCTCAAAGGTGAATATGTATAAGACATTATTTTTATTCGGTATTATCGCTACGGTTTACTCTTCTTCATCGATTTCAAACATAAATCGATATGAATTATCCCAGGACTATCTTGATTCGGTGCAGAACAGTATTCGTGAAATCCCACCATTTCTATCTCTGCCGGATCAATTTATTGAACATGATTTACCAATAAATTTTTCAAGGCAAGATCAGAAGCTTTCTTTTGATGTAAATTTTTTAACAGCCATAGAGATGCAGGATAGAAGAGCTGGTTTTGGTGTAGCTGATGCATTGGGTCAGTTTACAACACCATGGCTTAGAGCACGGGTAAGATTAAATGCATACAATCTTAACACATCAACAGATTACGATTTCCAGGAAATCGAGTTTGAAAGGTTCTTTTCCGGGAGAAAAGCTCCAATAACAGGGATATTTGAAACCGATTTTATCATGCCCGAAGCGTATCTGACATTTATCTACCAAAACCTCCAACTTGGCTTTGGGCGGGAAAAATTGCGTTGGGGCCCTGGCTATAAAGGGACCCTGTTACACTCGGGCCATACACATGCACCGTTTTATTTTTACCACTTTAAGCTTGACCTTGCAGATATCATCAGGATTTCAGCCTACCTTAGTGGCTATGATGATGAAACGTCATTTGACCGCGATGAATTTAATATGGACAGAGTCCCGGAACAACTGGCTGCCTTAGCTGAAAACACCGACAGGTCAATCCCAACCCGATATGGTGCTGCACACCGATTGGATGTCAGGTTTAACAAACACTTTCAGCTTGGAATCTATGAAAAAGTTCTCTTCTATGGTTCACAGGACCTTGTGCGCTATGCAAATCCGCTTCAGATGTACTATGTTGGACAAAGAGGGGGAGAAAACGCCCCAAATCTACTTGGAGGGCTGGATTTTAACCTTGTTTTCTATCCCCTGAGGATATATGGTGAACTTCTTAATGATGATATCACCAACTTCGACACCACTGGAAATCCAAGTAAGTATGCGTGGCAGCTTGGTGCAGAGTGGTATTTCGATGGTACCGTATTGAGGCAGATTGGAGTTGAATATACCCATGTAAGCTATTATACCTATGGCCATTACAGTGTGCTGAACCGTCA
>SKHV01000221.1 GCA_007116765.1 Prolixibacteraceae bacterium
AACTGAACGAATTAGAAAAGAAGACAAGCTGGTAGCTTACTTCCTGTAGCCCGTTCAATCCGGTGCCGCCGCTTTGCATTGTGGCCACAAAATAACGGCGTTTGCCTTCGCGGAACAGTTGCAGTTCGCCATCGCGCTCTTTCGGGTTTTTGCCTGTAAAAACAGCGCAGTTTTCGCGGCCAAGGTGGTTAACCAGATTATTTATTTCAAATATGTATTTGCAAAAGAAAACGGTTGGCTGGTTTAAATCGACATGCTTCAGTAGATCGGGTTTGTTCGTTCCCAACAGCTTCAGTTCGCCATTGCTGGTTTTGTAATAGCCCGATGTGATTTGTTGCATGTGGGTAAACACTTCGAAAATATCGGTAGCACGCACTTCATCACATTGAATGATTTCCAGCAACCGGTTCTTTTCTTCGTAGTAATAATCGGTCTGGTCATCGGTAAGGCAGCAGTATAGTTCCTTTTCGGTTTTGGCCGGAAGGTCCAGAACATCTTCCTTGGCTACCTGATAGGTGTAAGGTTCGAGCAACCCCATCAGGTGGTTAATGTTTTTGTAACCTATAATCTCATCGCCATTGCGGCCACCCATGATCAGGTATTTTTCTTCGAACTTAAGCCAGTTACGAACGCCTATAATCAGTTCAGACAATATAGCATATTGCATGTAAAGGTTATGCACGTTTTCGGTTACGGGAGTGCCTGTCATTACCACTTTGTAACTGCACTTATCGCAAACCATTTTAATGCGTTTGCTTCGTTTGGCAATTGGTGTTTTCACCATGTGGCTTTCGTCAACGATGATCTGTGTTTCGCTATCGGCATAATTAAGGGCATCGAAAACAGCCTTGTTGCTTGAGCTCATGCTTTCGATACCTATAAGTTTCCATTTTATTTCAGGTATATTACACCAAAGCATGATTTGTTCTTGAAAGTTTTTCTTTGTAGATACCGGAAGAAATATCAGTGCTTTTTTAATTTGCCCTGCTTCGAAACGACTTTGAACCAAGTCAATTACCATTTTGCTTTTCATGGTTCCTGTGTCGGCATAGAGGGCAGAAACTTTCATGGAGCAAAGGAAGCGTAGCGCATCAACCTGGTGTTGTTTGCTTCGGTTGTCGTACACGGGCAAAATATCATCCCTTAAGCGGATATGGAGGGGCACTTTCTTTCGTTCCAACTCACAATTGTTAATGATTTCGTGAAACTGCCGTTCGATTTCTGATTTGTAACGAGCTGCAAGTTCATCGTCGAACAGGTTCGGGTGCCTGACGTTTTCGACACGGCAAAATACCTGAAGGCGATCGTTCACCACTTCGAACCATGCAGCGGTTTTGATGCCGCTGACGTTTCTTCCGTAAGGAATATAAAGGCGTTGAACTTTGTTCTTTTCGCCCTTGAAAAGGCGCGAATACTTGATTCGCGCCTGTATGGTTTCGAGAGTGTTCATTTCTTAACTTCTTTGATTATGCACCTGCTTTGTCCTACAATTTCGCCTGTAATGCGATAATTTGGGTTTTTCTTTATCACCTGAACTATTTCAGATGACGTCATCGTTGAAAACTGATCAACTGAAATGACTACTTCTTGATTGTTTGATTTAGCAGTCATAGCTATTGTATTCTTTTTCAAGTTCGACAATACGAGTTTTCAGTTCTTCTATTTCCTTCAACATAAGTTCTGGATCCCGTTTCTTTCTTGGATATTTTACCTTACACCAACCTTCCTCAATAGCTTTTTTAACTTCGGGCAATTCGAGTGATGGAACAGGGAAGTTATGTATTTCGAATGTAGCGTTACGGACATCGGTATTCCAGTTTTTTACTGAGCCGCCAGAGTTGTAAGTTCCGGTAATGAAAATTATATCGTCGCCTAAGCGGGCACCCGAATCACGACCGAAAGCCTTAGCAATTGTACGACCGAATAAAACAACTGGTCCACATCCTTCGCAATCGGAAAAATCTGTAATGAGCAGGGTGCAATTTTCATAAGGAATTTCACCTGTGGTGCCGTAAAAATTAAGCATTGCTTCGCGAACGTAATCGATAATAGAATCGTCGAACCACCAAGCTCCGGCTTTGAAAGTGCCGCGCAAATTGCGGCACTTCTGAACAAATTCGGCATTGTAAGGACTAACTACTTTTACTTTATCGTCGACTATTGTGAGTTGTATTGCTTGTGACATGATTATTTCCTCCTTTTTTTTCGTTCATAATACTTTTCGTATATGGTTTGGCAAGCACTTCCGGCATCCCATACAGGATAATGTTGAAAATTTATCATTCCGGGAAAGAAACAGGCTATCTCATCATCGCCTTCGGGGTGTGGGTGCTCTACTATACGAACGCAACCAATCTGTTCTTTACCAAAATACACTTCCAAATCTGAACTGATTCTGAAATCACCCTCTGAGTAATGGGCTAAATCTCCGTGATATAATTTGTTATTCATTGCTGTATTTTTTAACGATTAAACCATTTAATTTTTTTGCTTGAGTACTGAAGTTTGCAATCCTGTTTTTCGAGGATAAAGGCAGTAATCCAAACGGCTTCTGATTTTTGAACTTCGAAATCGGTACCAAATGTCATGCTTTTAGGAATTATTGCTTCGGAGCCATCGAAAGCGGTGGCTTTGTAAGCCTTATCAGATATACTGATAAGGCTTTCGAGACGTACGGAGTAGCATTTATTACGCATGATTAAGAAAAATTAAAGGTTTTTTCTAAATCAACAGCTAAATTATATGCCCAACAAATATAATCTAACTCTCTATACAAGTGTAATTTTGAATATAGATTTGGT
>SKHV01000490.1 GCA_007116765.1 Prolixibacteraceae bacterium
GATGCGGATAACGGTTTTTATGCCAGTAACCACCCTCCTCGGTACGAGGATGTTGTTTTAATTGCGTTCTTAGAGTTTTTAAAGCTTGTAAGTAACGGGGATCTTCTGTTTTATCGTACAGATTAAAAAGTATCATACCCGGCTTGATGTGATCTATATTGTAATTCTCTATTTTATAATTGTGTCCAATTTCACCATTTTCGTCGATCATTTCATCGGCATAAGCTTTAATATAATCAAAGTAGCGTGCATCGTCGGTTTGTATCCATACACGTTCAATTGCAGTAAGAACCAAACCATGTGTATAGTTCCACTTTGGAGCTTTCTCAAAATCGAGGCTCCAGGCTTCGGGGTGGCGCTTCATTTCTGATTCGACCATTCTGACTGCCCAAGAATCTGTGCGGCTTACAGCCTCATTTGAAGTGTTGCTCTGATTTCCGGCTCTGCTTCCACAGGAAATCAACAGTATCAAAATAAGTACTCCTCCAAGAACATTAATACCGATGTAAGTGGTTTTTGTATTCATCGTTTTTTCATTTAAGTTTTTATATTTTTCTTCCTATTTTATGCTGAAAAAAATATTGTCTCTATGCACTGTACTTACAATTTGCAATTAAACATGTTTTTTTCGGAGTAAATATTCAATTTGTGCTTAAGTGTATTCAATTTGTGCTATACAATCTTAGAGTGCTGTTTTTGAATTACTTTACTGTGTAAATGTGTTTTATTTTACCAGCATCCCATAACCCAATAATTCCATCTCAACCTCAACCATAGATTCAAAAACTTCCTTGCTGGTCAACAATAACAATAATGATAACAAAGTAACCTCAGCCTCGCATCTGTATGTAGAGATAATTCGTCTCACCAAAAAGTTAACTTGATCCCTCATAATTAACAGGAAAATATAAGACACAAAAAAGCCCCTCTTCGCTATGAAGAGAGGCTTAATTTTATTAAGGTTTTCGGGTTCCGAAAATATAAATGGTTGTTTGTGATTATTTCACTTCTTCGAAATCCACATCGGTTACTTCACCATCGTTATTTTCTCCCTGAGATTGTTGACCTGCACCGGGATCAGTTTGTTGCTGACCGGCCTGATCACCTCCGGCTTGTTGTTGGGCGTTGTACATTTCCTGCGATGCTGCCTGGAATACGTTATTTAGTTCAGTTGTTGCAGCATCAATGGCATCAACATCCTGTTTTGCGTGTGCATCTTTCAGCTTTTTCAAAGCTTCCTCGATAGGAGCTTTTTTATCGGCCGGAAGTTTATCGCCAAACTCTTTAAGTTGCTTCTCGGTTTGGAAAATAAGTCCGTCGGCTTGATTCAGCTTGTCGATACGCTCTTTTGCCTGCTTATCGGTTTCGGCATTGGCTTCAGCTTCTTCTTTCATGCGTTTGATTTCATCGTCGCTTAAGCCCGAAGATGCTTCGATACGAATGCTTTGGGATTTGCCTGTGGCCTTATCTTTTGCATTTACGTTCAAAATACCGTTTGCATCAATATCGAACGAAACTTCGATTTGTGGCACTCCGCGTGGTGCAGGAGGAAGTCCGTCGAGGTGAAATTTACCAATGGTTTTGTTTTGATTAGCCATTGGGCGTTCACCTTGTAACACGTGAATTTCAACCGAGGGCTGATTGTCGGCAGCCGTGGTAAAAGTTTCGGTTTTTTTGCTTGGAATGGTTGTATTCGACTCAATTAGTTTTGTCATTACACCACCCATGGTTTCGATACCCAATGAAAGCGGGGTAACATCGAGCAACAATACGTCTTTCACTTCACCGGTAAGTACACCACCTTGTATAGCAGCTCCAACAGCCACCACTTCGTCGGGGTTCACACCTTTCGAGGGTGCTTTCCCGAAAAATTCCTGTACTTTTTGCTGAACAGCCGGGATACGTGTTGAGCCACCCACAAGAATTACTTCGTTGATATCGCTGTTGGTGATGTTTGCATTTTTCATTGCACGTTTGCAAGGCTCAATAATTGCCTGTATCAATTTGTCGGACAATTGTTCAAATTTTGCACGGCTCAACGTTTTCACAAGGTGTTTTGGCACACCATCGACCGGCATAATGTAGGGTAGGTTAATTTCGGTTGAAGTGGAACTTGACAATTCAATTTTGGCTTTTTCAGCAGCCTCTTTTAAACGCTGGAGAGCCATTGGATCTTTACGCAGGTCAATGCCTTCATCGCTTTTAAACTCATCGGCAAGCCAGTTAATAATTACATCGTCAAAGTCGTCGCCACCAAGGTGAGTATCACCATCGGTTGATTTTACTTCGAACACGCCATCGCCTAATTCAAGTATTGAAATATCGAAAGTACCACCACCAAGGTCGAACACAGCAATTTTCATATCCCTGTCGCGCTTATCGAGCCCGTACGCTAACGATGCTGCAGTAGGCTCGTTGATGATGCGGCGTACAGTTAAGCCTGCAATCTCGCCTGCTTCTTTGGTTGCCTGACGCTGTGCATCGTTAAAATAAGCAGGCACGGTAATAACGGCTTCGGTTACTTCCTGTCCAAGGTAATCTTCGGCAGTTTTCTTCATTTTTTGAAGAGTCATAGCCGATATTTCCTGTGGTGAATATAAACGGTCGTCGATTTTTACACGTGCAGTATTGTTGTCGCCTTTCACTACTTCGTAAGTAACACGTTTCACTTCATTGGTGAGATTACTGTACGATTCGCCCATGAAGCGTTTAATCGAATAAATCGTTTTTCTGGCGTTTGTAATCGCCTGACGTTTTGCAGGATCTCCTACTTTGCGTTCACCGTTTTCGATAAAAGCAACAATTGAAGGGGTTGTTCTTTTTCCTTCGCTGTTGGGTATTACAACAGGCTCGTTACCTTCCATTACCGAAACGCAAGAGTTGGTTGTACCTAAGTCAATTCCTATAATTTTTCCCATAATATCATTATTTTTTAAATGTTTTCTTGATTAACGGTTATGATTTAATCAATGATTATGCCACCCGTTTTAAGAAGTCATTTAATGAAATAATGACATTTTTTTGATCAAAAATGAATTAATCATGTCAGTATTTTATAACCAGACTGACAAATAGGCTGATCTTTATCTACAGGGAAGAATTATTGCCCAAACATTTCTTCGTGTTTTTTTAGCAGCTCAGAACGGACCAGCTTAGCCGAAGGTTTAAGCATATCTTCGGGCCAGCCACCTTGTGGGTGTGCGCCCGATACAAGTGCTGCCGATGCTTCATCTTTATCGGCAATTGACCAGTTGCAATGGCTGATTTTGTATTTATCCATCCATGCATACCATGCTTTGGTTTCTTCAACATACACATCGCCATCGCCGTTGGCTTCGGTAGTTCCATATTCGGTCACAATTAGGCACAGGCCTTTGCTAATGGCTTCTTCGCCTATTTCCATAAGCTCTTTGCCATGAGTGCCGGCATAAAAGTGCAACACATAAGCAATGTTATCGCCTTCGATGGGATCGTTGGCAGCTTCGTTTACAAGTTGCGACCAACGAGGAGTACCACAAGCTATAATGTTATTTGTATCGTGTTCGCGAATAGCCGCGATAACGGCTTCGGAATAGGGTTTTAGCACCTCTGACCAGGAAACATTAAGAGGTTCGTTATAAATTTCGTATATAATATTAGGGTAGTGACCATATTTTTGTGCCAGTTTTCCGAAGAATTCAACGGCTTCATCTTGGTACTGTTCAGCACGATGAGAATGGAAATCGACAATGACGTACAATCCTAAGTCGATAGCTGCATCAACCACGGCTTCCACTTTAGCCATTTCTTCTTTGGGGTTTGCAATGTAACCTCCATGTTCCACGGCCATTGCAGCACGTACCACTGAGCACTTCCAGTCCTCTTTGAGCCATTCGATGCATTCGTAGTTATAGTACTTGCCAATCCACTGGCTCCAGAATAACGACATCCCTGCAAGCTGAACCGGCTCACCTTTTTGATCCACAATGTGAATTCCTTCGACACTAAGCTGTCCAAATTTTTCAACGGGAGTTTGAGGCTCCTTTTCAGAGCACGACAAAACCAAAAATGTTAATGTAATAGCAAAAAACAGGTTTAATGTTTTCATAATTTTATAAGGTTAATAATGTTAGATATTTGGTTTTAAAAATACCAAAATATGCATATTTAAGAAGGGATTTTTTACAATAAAAGCTAATTATTCCCTTTTTTTTATCATTTTTGTATATTACTAATTCAAAACGTATAAAAAATGTCAACAAAGCACCAACTCGACGAGATTGATTTGAGGATTCTGGACATAATCAGCCGAAATGCACGCATGCCTTTTAAAGATGTCGCTTCGGAGTGTGGAATTTCAAGAGCCGCAGTACATCAACGCGTTAACCGTATGGTTGAAATGAACGTTATAACAGGTTCTGGGTATCATATCGATCCGAAAAAAGTTGACTTTCATACTTGCACTTACGTTGGCATTTTTCTTGAAAAAGCAGGTATTTACGAAAATGTAGCGCACTTGCTTGAGCAAATACCCGAGGTGGTTGAATGCCACTATACTACAGGCGAATATGCAATTTTCATAAAGGTATATGCACGCACCAACGAGCACCTGAAAGAAATACTGAACGAAAAGATTCAGAAAATTGAGGGTGTGTCGAGTACCGAAACTTTCATTTCGCTGGAAGAAACCTTTAAGCGCGAAGTGCCTATTTTTTAAGTCCGCTGCCTTACAGCTTCAAAAAGAATAATTCCTGTAGCAACCGATACATTAAGCGATTCGATTTTCCCTTTAACCGGAATTTTAATCATTTGGTCGCAATGCCTTAGTATATCATCGGATATGCCGCTTTCTTCCGATCCCATTACAATCAATATTGGTGTAGTATAATCGGGAACGTTGTATGTTGTTTGCGCCTTTTCGCTTGCAGCGTATACATTTATGCCGTTGTTTTTAAAGTTCATTATGGTTTGCATGGTGTTTTTCACTTTACAAACCGGAACTACATGCAAGGCGCCTGCCGATGTTTTAACTGCATCGGCATTGATTTGTGCCGCACCTTTTTCGGGTACAATAATGGCATGTACCCCAGCACACTCTGCCGTACGCACAATGGCGCCAAAATTTCGCACATCGGTTATTTGGTCAAGAAACAGAAAAAACGGGCTTTCACCACTTTCGTAAGTGCGTGCAATAATTTCGTCGATATCGTAAAACGCTACCGGCGAAATATAGGCTATAACACCTTGGTGTGCCTTACGGGTTACGCGGTTAAGTTTTTGTACCGGTACAAGCTGATGACTTAAGCCATGTTCTTTTACCAACTCGAAAAGCTCTTTAAACAAATCACCCTGAAGGCCTTTTTGTATCAGCAACTTATCGATTGTTTTGTCGGAGCGTATTGCTTCAATAACCGACCTGATTCCGAATATAAAATTACTATTTCCCATTTTTCAAAGTTACCAAGTTTTTTTGTTCTGCCATGCATCAAGTTCTTCTGATCTTAATTCCCACTCGTACATGGTTTGCTCAAGCTTATGCTTTATTTTTTCGTAATCGTCAAATAATTTACCGTCGGCATTTTCGGGTTTTGTAAGCTTTTCATCTATTTGCTGAATTTCAGTTTCAAGATCAGCAATTGATTTTTCAAGCTCCTCTACCTGCTTTTCGGTGCGCTTTATCTGTTTGTTAATTTCTTTTTGTTCTTCGAACGAAATTTCGTTTGTAGATTTATTTTTGTTTGCTACTGCACTCTGGTTATTATTTTGTGTTTTGCGTTCGAGTTCTTTCAAAGAATCAATTTTTTTCTTTTCAATGAAATCGTAGATTCCCCCCAGATGCTGAATTATTTTTTTGTCTTTAAATTCGTACACACAACTCACCAAACCGTCGAGGAACTCACGGTCGTGCGAAACGAGCAACACGGTGCCCGTAAATTCGTTGAGTGCCTGCTTCAGTATTTCTTTTGAACGCATGTCGAGGTGGTTGGTAGGCTCATCCATTACCAGAAAATTTACCGGCTCAAGCATAAGTTTTACCATAGCCAGGCGAGTGCGTTCACCGCCCGACAACACTCTTACTTTTTTATCTACTTCCTCGCCCGAAAACATGAAAGCTCCCAGTATGTCGCGAATTTTTGTACGAACATCGCCAACCGCTACCAGATCGATGGTTTCGAGCACACTTAGTTCGCCGTTGAGCAAATCGGCTTGATTTTGAGCAAAATAACCAATTTTGACATTGTGCCCTATTTTCATTAGTCCGGTATATTCAAGCTCATTCATTATCACACGAGCTAGGGTTGTTTTACCTTCTCCGTTTTTACCTACAAACGCAATTTTTTCGCCTTGTTCAATATATAAATCAATGTTCTTTAATACTTGGAGTTCTCCATAAGACTTGCTTACACTTTTGGCTTCCACAATAATTTTTCCAGAATGTGGTGCCGGTGGAAAGCGCAAATTCAGCTTTCGGTTGTCTTCTTCATCAACCTCAAGAATGTCGAGTTTATCGAGTTGCTTTATGCGCGATTGCACCTGAACGGCTTTAGTGGCCTGGTAACGAAAACGATTGATAAACTGTTCGGTTTCCTGAATTAATTTTTGCTGGTTGCGGTAGGCTGCCATTTGCTGTTCGCGACGCTCGGCACGCAATTCAACATATTTTGAATAATTGGCTTTGTAATCGTAAATACGCCCGATGGAAATTTCGATGGTACGGTTGGTCACATTATCGAGAAAAGCTCGGTCGTGCGAAACCAGAATAATAGCGCCGTTGTAATTTCTCAAAAAATCTTCGAGCCACTGAATCGATTCAATGTCGAGGTGATTGGTAGGCTCATCGAGTAAAAAAATGTCGGGTTTCAGGAGCAGGAGTTTTGCCAGCTCAATACGCATACGCCAACCGCCACTAAACTCGCGGGTTTGACGATGAAAATCTTCGCGCCTGAAGCCCAGACCGATAAGGGTTTGTTCAATATCGGCAAAGTAATTGTGCCCTCCCAGCATATTGAAGCGATCGGAAAGATCGGTTATTTTTTGTATTAAGTCATGGTAACTGTCGGTTTCGTAGTCGGTACGAGTGGCCATTTCGACATTAAGCGCATCAATTTTGCGTTGCATGGCAATAAGTTTGCTGAATGCTGTTTGCGCTTCATCAAAAACTGTGCGGGTATCGTTCAATACCATTGACTGGGGTAAATAACTCATTATTGTATCTTTCGGAACTACAACATTTCCTTGTGTGGGTTGTAGTTTTCCTGCGAGCATTTTGAGCAAGGTGGTTTTTCCTGCGCCGTTTTTACCGGTGAGCCCAATTCTGTCGCGTGGATTTACTAAAAACGAAATGTCTTTAAAAAGTTCAAAGCCTCCAAAATTTAGTTTTACCTGTTCAACCGAAACCATTAATCACTTTTTTTGAATTGAGGTGCAAAGATAACAGAAATAGCGACCTATTTAAAAGGTGATTGAAATATGCCCTGCATGTTAAATTTCTAGGGTTTCTGCTAACTCTATACTTGAGTTTTTAGTTGCGGGTATAGCACTTAATCCAGTCTACATCGATACGATGCGGAAGGTTGATGGTATCTTTCAGCACCTCGGTTTCGATACGCAACCCTAAAGGCACATGAGGTGTATTTTCTGAAATTGAGCCCGCATAGCGTTCGTTAATACTCCACTCTACGCGTTCGGGGCTCCAGTCCAACGAAATAATTATGTATCCCTTCAAAGGATTTTTGATGCTGATTTTCCGGTAGTTTTTATCTTTGTGATCGGTAGTTATTAAACCTCCGGCAACTTTTCCACCTTCAGAAGAATACAGCCTTATGGCAAGTTCTTCCGACTCATCGACTAAAGTAACTGAACTGACAACACCTTTAACTTTCGATGTTTTGAGTTTAATCTCAAAATGGCCGTATTGTTGTTTGAATGAGTTAAGCGAGTGTATGACCCCCGAGGCATAATCGAATATTTTTGGAATAAAGCCAAATTTCTCATCCCACAATAAGCCCTCAACCTTTTCGCGTTTTGTTTCAAGGGTGAGAATCCCATTTTCGGTGTCGAAATTATCGGCACCATTATAATACTGCAATTGACTACTGACGCTGAAATTTTGGGCAGGCCCGTTTTGTGCTATCGGAGTAATATATGACCACCTATTTTTCTCAAGATTGCTAAAATCCTCTTCAAAGGTAAGTGTCCATTCCCTGAAAAATTTAAAGGCATCGGTGTCGTTATATTTCATGTAAAGCTGAATGTCGGGGTTGCTATTAAGTACATTGTACTCATGCAACAATTTAAAGTCGTCGGTTTTTTCGTAACGTTTTTCGTCTTCGAGATAAGCTTTACGAATAATAAACTTTTCTGATGCTATTTCGGCAGTCATGTTTTCGTACTGGTTCAACATGGATGAATCGCCAACTTTCAAGAAGTTTTTATAGGCGGCCGATTTCACAAATCTTTTGTAGAATATTATGTCCGAACTGGTTTTCAAATCGTCGTACTCACGCTGTTTTTTGTACGCTTCGGTTTCTTCCCACACCAGCTTTCCTTCTTTGTCGGATTTTTTGCGTTTTTTAAACGATTTCTTTTCGGCAGAAAACTGCGCTTTCATATACCTTTCAAGTTCATTGAGGCGTTGTATTACACCACTTTTTTCAATTTCAATGAAACGACTAAATTCACCCGATGATTTTAGCTCCAGATAATTGACTAATCGCCTGTTGTTTTTTATTTTATTGTATTTTTTTAAAAGATGAAACTCAGGAGAACCTTTAAATTTCAAGCCTTCAATTTCTTTTTTCTTTTCGATAAAAGGTATCGACTCCACTCTTTCTTTTAAAGTGAGGTATTGTTTAAGCTCGTGTGAACCTTCAACCTTCAAATAGGTTTGATAATCGTTCCAGAGCTGAAGTTTTTCTTTTTCAATTACTTCGGTAGATTTAATTTTTCTCCTGAAAATCATTTTTTCTGTATTAGGTTTATTTTAAACTTTGGCACAATCGAATAATTACAGTATCCAAAAGTAAAAAATCATATAAATAACGAAAGATAAAAATAAGAAATTGTAATCGTAATTGACAAATTTAGTACACTTTAGTGAAAAAAAGGTTTAACTATCGGAAAACCCAATAATTAAACCTTTCAATAAATTACGTTTATTTTGATCCTTAACTATTTCTGTTTGAACTTAAAATACCTTCACACAGCATGTACAAGTTAGATGTACATCATCGACATAGGAACTACGTATTCATTATGCCCCCAAAACATAATTTGTCTAATTGACAATTAAACTTTCCGGTGGTCCCAGATACGAGAACGGAACTGGCTTAGCTTCAATTATAATTTTCTGAAAAACCACAGCATTGTCAATCATCCATAGTTTTAAGGTGTGTTGTCCTGCTTCGTCAATATTGAATTGAGCCGATCGCTTCATAATTTCCTCGCTTACAGCCTGATTGAACCAATGCGGGTAATTATAATCGGGCACATCGGTTCCTTTGTGAATATTTACAAGCTGTGGTTCACTATCGTTAATCGACAAAGCAAAATGGAAGCCATCTTTACCCTTGAAATTCAATAAAGGAGCAATCTGTACTTCTACATTTATTTTTCCATTCACTGGCTTTTCAAGCAAGAAAAAGTCATACTCCAAAGCAGGAGTTCCTTCGGCAAGTTTATCGAGGGATTTTGTAACAGGAAAAGTAGTAATAGAAGAGCCTGTTCGTCCTAGGTCGGGAATTATATCCCAATGAATATCGTTGCTTTCAATTTTATTCGTGAAATTTGTAGCCTTGATACTCACATATCCGTTTCGCTCAATATGGCCTTTTGGACTCAACGAATCGTCGTATTTTACTGCTTTTACCCAAATGGTTTGTTTTTGGCCGCTATTAGATTCAACTACAATTTCGGCACTGTTTTCGCCTAACTGAGCTTTACTCCAATCGACAGAAACTTCGAAGCGTTCCTGAGATTTAATTCTTGCTTTTGCAGAAGAGATTTTCACCCAATCATCAGAAGGTTTAAGATCTACATTAAACGTGTTCCGACCGCGGTTAAACACTTCTACATAAAAGTTTTGTTTGTTGAATGAGTCGAATGCCGGCAAGATGGCTTTTTCGCTTGAGCCGGGCCAAGAGTCTTCACTACCCTCAACTGCTACTCCCATTGAGGCATTACGTGGCAATTCAATTTCCACCACACCGGGCATAATATTACGTGGAGGTTGCTGCCACGAGCGATATCCAATTCGAGGTTGAGCCATCATGTGATTCCATTTACCGTTCATGAGATCGGTATGGAAGTATTCGGTTATTTCAGCATCTTTCTGGAAATAGAGTTTCACCCTTTCGGCCATATCATTGGTAGCAGCCCTACCTTGTGAAGCATATAGTATATTCAGCCCATGAGCATAGTACATTTCGTACAAAGTAGCCATTGCCATGGAAGGTTGATAAACCAGTTGATAAAATGACGGCTTCAATTCATCGCTCATTTGTTTATATATATTCTCGGCTTTATTCTCCAGTGCAGTATAGTCGGCAGTAACTTTTTCATACTCCCTGAAATTTACTAAACTATAAGTA
>SKHV01000105.1 GCA_007116765.1 Prolixibacteraceae bacterium
AATTCGGACTTAGAACTCAGCGCAACGATAACTTGCTTGCAGAAGAGTTCATTCATAAAACAGAACGCGTACAACAGATAAAAAATCATGGAGAGTATATTGTTGATAATACCGACGAAGGTTTTTCCATACACGATCCATCATTGGATAATCCACTCAGGCAATTTGTGGAAAGGTACCGCGAAGAAGGGGAAACCGAATTCGCAGCTCAAGCATGGCAAGCTCCCTCAACATGGAGTAAAATGGCCAATGCCGATTATTATGGAATCATCGAACGCTCGGCCATGGTGGTGCGCTCGGGCGATGGCAGCAAAGCAGCTTCGTGGCAGACTGAAATAGAGAACCGGGGATACTATTCGGTTTATGCCTATCTTAATCAGGAACGGCGTTTTGGTCCGGGTAGGCGTGGTGGTGGTTCCGATCCCGAAGGAAAATATGTATATACTATTTATCACGACGACGGTGTGGAAGATATTGAAATCGAAGTCAGAAATTTTGAAACAGGATGGAATTACTTAGGCAATTTCTTTATTTCGAGCGATACTGCCAAAGTGGTGTTGAGCGATAAAGGTGGAGCATCGCGGGTGATAGCCGATGCCATTAAATGGGAATTGCAACGCTAAATGCTAATGAAATATATTTTTAACAATAATCGATAACTTAGAACACAAGCTCGAAACTATAAAATTGAAGTAAAACATTATGAAAAAAATCAAATTATTGGGTTTATTTTTTATCCTGATTTCGCAGCTAAACCTGCTTAAAGCACAAGACTTGCTTACCCTCGAAAGGACTCTGGATATTGCATACGAAAACAGTCCTGCAATCATTCAGTCGAGATTAAATCTGGAGCGTAGCAGGGAATCACTGAATGCTCAAAATGCTTCGCTCAAATCGCGTTTCTTTTTAAACGTTACTCCTTTCTCTTATAACAAAGAACGGCGCTATGCACCCGAGTTTGAGACCTGGAATAATTACGAAAATCTTAGTTCGTTTGGTGTATTTGGAATTACTCAACCCATAAAGGCTACCGACGGTACCATTAGTTTAACCAATAATCTCGGTTTCGAACGTTATACCTTAAATGAAAACAATCCGAATTCGTCCTTTCGAAATAACGTACAGCTGCGAATCGAACAACCTATTTTCACTTACAACCGAACCAAAATGAGCCTGAAAGAGCTTGAACTCGATCTCGAAAATTCATTGCTGGCCTATGCCATGCAAAAACTGAACATCGAAAGGCAGGTAAGTCAATATTTCTATCGTGTATATCAGCAACAGCAAAGTTTGTTAATTAGTCGCGAAGAACTCCGAAACCAGGAGCGTTCATACGAAGTGATTAGAAACAAAGTTGATGCAGGCCTGACTGCAAAAGAAGAAATGTGGCAGGCCGAGCTTAACCTTGCCAATGCTCGCTCAGCAGTGCACAACGCTCAGGTGTCGCTCGAAAATGCCAAGGATCAATTAAAGCAAACCATTGGCGTTCGTCTCGATGAGGACATCGATATTATTGCCACAGTGGATGTGAGAACAGTTGATATTGAAATGAATGAAGCCATCGATTTTGCACTAAGCAACCGCATGGAATTACGCCAGCGCGAAATTGATATCGAAAATGCTCATTTTAACCTCATCAGAGTCGATGCTTCTAATGAGTTCAAGGGAAATGTTTCGCTTGCCGTTGGTTTGTTTGGTGACAATGAAGAGTTTGGTAGTATTTATCAGTCGCCCACCGACAACCAGCAGGTACAGGTTTCATTCGAAATTCCTTTGTGGGACTGGGGACAGAAAAAATCGAACCTTAAAGCTGCCGAAGCATCCATGCAGATGCAGGAGCTTAATTTCGAAAACGAGAAAATATCAATAATGCTCAATATTAGAGAAATATACCGTAATCTCGATAATCTCATTCTCCAAATTGAAATTGCCGAAAAAAGTGTTGAAAATGCACAACTAACCTATGAGCTTAACGAAGAGCGTTATGAAAACGGCGACCTCACCGGTATGGATTTGAGTTTATACCAAAATCAATTATCGTCGAAACGAAACGAATTAACCAATGCCATAATAAGCTATAAACTTGAGTTGTTGAACCTGAAAATTCAAACCCTGTGGGATTTTGAAGTAAACCGCTCGGTTGTACCTTCCATATATTCACCTGAATTTGAAACAAATTAACTACGATTATATTATGAAAAACCTTAGCTGGATATTAATAGCAACTATTGTGTTGTTTGCATCGTGCCGCAACGAACAAGCTACACAAGGCGCCGATGTAAGTGTGCCTGTAACAGTTAACGATGTGGCTACCATGCCCATTTTCAAAACGGTTTCCATTAATGGAACGGTAAATCCCACCTCCACTTCCGAAATTAGCACCGAAGCCGAAGGGCGATACCGTCTGGCTGTCAACCCTCGTACCGGAAGACCATATAAAATGGGCGATAGAGTAAAAAAAGATGAGATAATTATAGTACTCGAGAACAAAGAATATGAAATTAGTATTCGTATTGAGTCACGTAAGCTCGATCACGATAATGCCCGACAGGAATACGAAAAGCAACAATCGCTTTACGAAAGAGGAGGGGTAACCCAGCGCGAGTTACAAAATTCCGAATTGAGTTACATTAACGCGCAGTACGACTATGATAATGCCGTGTTACAAATGAAAAAGCTCAATGTTTATGCTCCTTTCGACGGTGTTATTGTTGAATTGCCCTATTTTACTCCCGGTGTAAAAGTTAGCTCGGGAACCAAGGTGGCTGCCATTATGGATTACAGCACCTTGATGCTTGAAAGCGATTTCCCCGAAAAGTGGGTTGCTACCATAGAGCCGGGGCAGGAAGCATTCATTACAAACTACAATTTGCCCGGCGACACTTTAAAGGCAACAATTACACAACTGTCGCCGGCTATTAATGCTGCAACCCGTACTTTCAGAGGTGTAATGCACATCGACAACAGCCAAATGAAAATGCGCCCGGGCATGTTTGCCAAAGTCGATGTGATTGTTGAACAACGCGACTCAGCCATTGTAGTTGAACGCGAAGTCATTCAAAACAGGCGCAGGGGCAAAATTGTCTTCGTGGTTGAAGGAAATACTGCCGTTGAAAAACGCGTAAATACCGGCATTGAAACCGATACTCATATTGAAATTATTAGTGGCATTGAGCCCGGAGAACAGCTTGTTGTTGAGGGCTACGAAATGCTTTCAAACCGAACAAAAGTAAGAGTGAGACGATAAATTTTTAATATCTCAGCCGTCATTTACAACTAATCTAATGAAGAAATTAACACAATTCTCAGTCAATTACCCGGTTACGGTGCTTATGATGGTGCTGGCAGTGTTGTTGTTGGGCTACATATCATTCTCAAAACTGGGAGTCGACCTATTTCCGGAGTTAAATAATCCGCGTTTGTACATTCAGGTTGATGCAGGTAGCAGACCTCCCGATGAAATAGAAAACCTGTTTGTTCGGAATATTGAATCGCAGGCAGTGCGCCAGTCCGAAGTCGTTAATGTGAGTTCCGTTACAAGGGTAGGTTCAGCAAGCGTAACTGTTGAGTATGCCTGGGGTAAGGACATGGACGAGGCTTTTCTTGAACTTCAGAAAGCCATTTCGGGTTATTCTCAGAATTCCGGAATTGAGGCCATTAGTATCACACAATACGACCCCAATTCTACACCGGTTATGGTAGTGGCCATCGATAACGAAAACCTGCTTAACCTCGACGAAGTGCGCAAGGTTGCCGAAAATTACATTCGCAACGAGCTAATCCGGATTGAAGGTATTGCCGATGTGGTTTTGGCAGGCGAAGAACTGGCCGAAGTGGTGGTGGAAACTGATCCTTATTTACTGCAAGCTTATGGTCTTACTACCGGCGACATTAGTCAGCGAATCCAAAACTATAACCGCAATGTATCGGGCGGAACTATTGAAGAAAATGGAATGAGCTACAGCATTCGAGGTGTTGGAATGATACAAACACACTCAGACCTTGAACGTATTGTTGTAGGCATGAAGGAGGTGGAACTTCCCGATGGAACAAGTACAACAACGCCGGTATATCTGGCCGACGTGGCAAACATTTCAGTTGCAAACAAAGAGCCTCTTACCATAGTCAACCTTGATGGAAAACGTAGTATCGGTTTATCGGTTTATAAAGAACCCCGCTATAATACGGTGAAAGCAGTAAGCCAACTCAACGAGGCCTTCGAAACAATTTCAAAAGCTTTGCCCGGTTATTCATTCACTACGGTAAAAAATCAAGGACAATTTATCAGTAGTGCCATTAAAGAAGTCAGGCAGTCGGCCATTATGGGTATTATTTTAGCCATTATCGTGCTGTTTGTTTTTCTTCGCCGCATAAAAACTACACTGGTAATAAGCATTGCCATACCCATTTCCATTGTAGCCACTTTTGCACTTATGTATTTCAGAGGTCTTACTCTCAATGTGATGACCCTGGGAGGACTGGCTCTGGGAGCCGGTATGCTTATCGATAATGCAATAATTGTAATGGAAAATATTTCCAGACACATTGAGCGCGGAAAAAGTGTATGGCAATCGGCCATTGATGGTACTGCCGAAGTGGGAGGAGCCATAACCGCTTCAACTTTGACTACCGTAGTGGTATTTCTTCCTATTGTATATTTGCAAGGTGCCTCGGGCGAACTGTTTAAAGATCAGGCCTGGACAGTGGCCTTTTCCTTACTTTCGTCGTTGCTGGTAGCCATTTTGGTAATTCCGGTGCTGGTAACTAAAATAATGGGTAAAAAATCCACACTAAAACCGGTGAAAACCGTGAAGTTTAAATGGTATGCCGCTTATATTGAAACCATGCTCAAGCGTAAAGCCATTATTATTATCGCTTCAGTTGTTCTGGTTGCCTTATCGGTATTGATGTTGCCCAAAATCGGAACCGAATTTATGCCTCGTTCTTCTTCGGGAAATATTACGGTAGAATTTACCCTGCCCGAAGGAACACCTTTAAATTCTACGGCCTCGACAGTTGCCGGAGTCGAAGAAATTCTTAACGAAATGCTTGCCGGTGAAATCGAATCGATTTACACCCAAACCGGAGCTGTTTCAACCAGTGCAGGCGGTTCTGCCATCAAAAGCGAAAACAGCGCAGTTATGTTCATTAGCCTTACTCCGTCAGGAATTAAGAACTATGGTCTGGTTTCCGAAACCTTGAGTAATATATTGGGAGTTAACCCCGATGTCCAGTTCACTTTTGTGCAGGAAGAGGGAAGCTTGCAATCGATGTTGGGAGACAACGAGCCGCCACTTGTGGTTGAGATTATTGGACCCGAGCTGGATTTAATCAGCGACATTGTGCGTCAGGTACAGGAAGTAGTACTCAAAACTCACGGGCTTTATAATGTAGAAAGTACAATAGAAGACGGCGCTCCCGAAATCAATGTACAAATCGACAGGCAGCAAGCCGGGTATTTCAATTTAAGCATTGAACAAATTGTATCACAACTGCGCGACAGGCTCGACGGTGTAGTGGCCGGACAGTATGAAACCGGAGGCGAAATGCGCGACATTACCATACGACAACCAAAGGTTAGTCTCAGCGAACTTGAGCTCATCGAAATTGTGAGTGGCAATAATCGTCATCGGCTTTCCGACTTGGCTAGCATTTCAGTTGAGGAATTGCCCCGCGAAATTCATCGGACCAATCAAAATCGTGTGGGTAAAGTAAGTGCTTTTGTTGCCCAGAATGTTGTATTTGAACATGTGGTGCGCGGGCTTGAAGAAGAACTTCTCAGCTTAGCCATTCCCAATAATTATCGCATCCAAATGGGGGGCGACGAAATGAAACGTAAAGAATCTATGTCGGGTTTAACTTTTGCCCTTATTCTTTCAATTGTTCTGGTGTATATGGTGATGGCTTCTCAGTTTGAGTCGCTTATTCATCCGTTTACAATCTTGCTTACCATTCCTTTAGCCATGGTTGGTGCAGTGGCTGTATTCTATATAATAGGTAAGCCGCTAAATATTATGGCCTTTATTGGGATGATTATGCTGGCCGGAATTGCAGTAAATGGTTCAATCATTCTGGTCGATTTAATAAATCAACTCAGAGCAAGCGGTTTGGATAAAAAAACAGCCATTGTGCAGGCAACGATGCAGCGTGCCCGCCCCATTTTTATGACCAGCCTTACAACCATACTGGCCTTATTGCCCTTGACTTTTGGGTTTGGCGAAAGTGCCGATTTACGCTCGGCCATGGCCTGGGCTGTCGTGGGAGGCTTGATTACTTCAACACTGCTTACTTTAGTGGTAATTCCCTGTGTGTACGATTTGTTTACACGCGATAAGCAGCAAGTTTTAAAACCGGCTGTCGACGAACAATAACCTTATATAACCGTAACAACAAACATTAAGCTTATGGATTTCATTATCCGCAGAAAAACTTTAATAAGCATGGTTTTTATCGCCATGGTAATGTTGGGTGTAATATCGTATAACCGCTTGCCGGTTGAGCTTTATCCTACTCCCGAAATGCCGGTTATGGTGGTTATGGTAAACTCTTCGGTAGAAGTGGATCCTGCTTACATGGAAAGTCAGGCCATTATACCCGTAGAGGGAGCCATTGGTCAACTCGAAGGTGTTTCCGAAATTGCTTCGGTTGCAACCCGTCGTAATGGCACCATTGAAATTTCGTACAACGAAGGGGTAAACCTGAAGTATGCCGAACTTAAGCTGCAACAAAAAATGAACGAGGTAAATGCTACTTTGCCCGATGGTTTTTCAGTTGCCGTGAATCGTGTCGATGTGCGTTCAGTGGAGAACCGTTTCATGGAAATAAGGCTCATTGGCGAAGGGGGTGTTGACCGCTTACGAAATATTGCCGATAACGACATATACGACCAGTTGTTAAATATTGATGGTATTGCTGCGGTGAACATATATGGCGGTCGACAAAAATCCATCGAAATTGAAATTGAGCCCGAAGTAGCTGCAGCCTATAGTCTAACTCCTGCACGCATAACGCAGTTGTTGCAAAGCGGTTACTCAGAGCGTAATTTTGCCGGCGAAGTACACGAACCGGGGAAACGATATTTCGTGAATGTTTCGGCCGAGTTCGAAAATATATCCGACATTGGAAACGTGTTGCTTGATCAATCATCGGGTTTAAAACTTTCCGATATTGCCACCATCACTTTCGGAACCAAGGAAGAAACCTCGTACAGCAGAGTGAATGGCATGGACGTAATTAGTATTTCGCTGGTAAACGATAACTCTACCAATATTATCGACTTGTCGCATCGTACACGAAGCGTAATTGAATACTTGAATAATGAATTGCAATATGCCGGTGTTGAGTTACTTATCGAAAGCGATTCGGCTGAAGTAATGGAGAAGAATATTGATCAGATTATTAATTTGGCTATTGTTGGAGGTTTGCTGGCAATAATTATTTTATGGTACTTTTTACGTAACATTCGCCTGGTTACCATTGTGGCGCTTTCTATTCCCATTTCGGTATTTGCCGCTTTTAATTTTTTCTATGCTTTCAACATAAGTATTAACAGCATTACACTGGTGGGTATGGCACTGGCCATTGGTATGTTGATTGATAACAGTGTGGTTGTTCTCGAAAATATATACCGATTGCGAGCCT
The DNA here is from genome assembly GCA_007116765.1 of Prolixibacteraceae bacterium. Classification (GTDB taxonomy): domain Bacteria; phylum Bacteroidota; class Bacteroidia; order Bacteroidales; family Prolixibacteraceae; genus Roseimarinus. The sequence continues at coordinate 7,642 of SKHV01000105.1, forward strand.
CGGGGAAAAAACTGTATGAGTCAGTCATTCAGGGAACAAAAGAGGTGTGGCGTTCGGTTTTTGCGGCAACACTCACTACCATTTGTGTTTTTGTTCCTTTCTTTTTTACCGACGATATTATTGTGAAGTTGTATGGACGCCAAATTGGGGTATCCATTGTTTCTACCTTGCTCATATCGTTTGTTGTTGCCATATTGCTTATTCCTATGCTCACGCATCTGATTTTGAGTATTAGAGAAAAGCACAAAAAGATTCAGGTTTTTGAAAAAATATCGGTGCGCAGCAGAATTGTTCAGGTGTATTTGCTTTTATTAAAAACAGCCATGCGCAACCCACTTACCACTATTGTGAGCGGGCTGGTGTTGTTCTTTGTTACTTTAACCGGCAGCCTGGCCATTCAAACCCAAAACTTACAACAAGCCGATCAAAATCAGATTTCGATTTATGTAAACATGAACCCCGGTGCTACACTCGAACGTACCGATGACTTGGTTGCACTTATGGAAGAGGAATTGCTCGAAATTGCCGAGCGTGATTTTATAAGCAGCCGCATTGAGGAAGAAACGGCAGTAATTAACGTGGTGCTTCAGGAAGATTATAAGAAAATTGGAAATCGAAAATTTGAAGCCATCAGGAATGAGGTAGAAAGCATTATGCGTAAACACGAGCGTAGTGCCGAAATTGATTTTGAACAATCGGCCACTCAAAGCCAGGGCGGTGCCGGTGGAGCCATGGGACAGGGGCGTCGCATGGAGCGAATGATGGGAATAGGAACCAGTCAGGAAAGGGTGCTTATTAAAGGAAGCGATTTTGAGTTGATGAAGCGCGTGGCTGAAGACCTTGAATATCTGCTCGATGATTTTTCTGAAATTACCCGCGTAAGGAGCAACTTGGCTGCAAACCGACCCGAGGTACATCTTAATTTCGATATCGATTTTGCCGGGCGTAACAATATTTCAATGAATAATGTTGCTTCAGAACTTTCCGGCTTTAGGCGTGAAGTGCAGTCGGGCTTTAATTTCAAACACGATAACGAAGAGTATGAAATAATTATCAGAACCGATACTTTAACGCAGCTTCCTCCCATGCGCATGCGCGACCTCGAAGAGCTCGAAATACGAAGTGAAAGCGGAGTTTTGTATCCGCTGTACAATATTTCACGCATTTATTACAGCTCAGGTATTTCGCGAATTAGCAGGCTCAATCAGGAGAAAGAAATTGAACTTACATATAGTTTTGCTGAAGAAATTAACGACAACAAAGACTTACTCGAGGCTGCCCGGTACGAAGTTGATCAGCTGGTGGCTGTTTTGCCTATGCCTTCGGGTATAGCCGTTCAGGTAATACACGACGAAGATGATTTTGCCGCTTATTATCCAATATTTTTAATGGCCTTCATTCTTATTTTTATGGTGCTGGCATCGGTTTTCGAATCGTTTGTAAGTCCCTTTGTGATGATGTTCTCAATTCCTTTGGCTGCCATCGGTTCACTCCTTCTGCTCATGATGAGTGGAAACGGCATATTATCGGCCAATACGCTTACCGGTTTCATTATTCTGCTGGGCGTAGTGGTAAACAATGGAATTATTCTTATCGATTACAGTAATATACTTCAGAAGCAGGGGTACAGGCAAAACAGGGCAATTATGCTAGCCGGCCTGGCTCGCCTCAGACCTATTACCATTACTGCCATTACCACCATTATTGCCATGTTGCCACTGGCTCTGGGGCAATCGGAATATGTGGGTATAATTGGAGCTCCCTTTGCCATTACCGTAATTGGCGGATTGGCATTCAGTACGGTGCTCACCTTGGTATTTATTCCTACTTTTTACATCGGTTTGCACAACGCACTGGCATGGTTCAGAAGTTTGCCCCTATGGATAAAACTTTTACAGTTTGCTATTTTTACCATCGGTGGCTTTTGGATTGGTTTTGAAATTCATTCAATTATATGGCAGCTTGTGAGTACCATTTTACTCATTACCTTGGTTCCCGGAGCTATTTGGTTTATAATGAATAGCCTGCGAAAAGCAAGCGATACAATTATTTCACCTCAGGATCCCATTGTAATTCGCATTCAAAATATGGTGAAAATTTACGATCGTCCGGCACGTTTTATTCGTGAATTGAACGGTGGCACCAAGCTTCGCGAAGATTTCGACGAAGCCAAAAAATATAGAAGCCTGAACGACTTGGGCGAACTGACCTGGAAATTGCCTGTGGCTGCTTTTGTCGTGTATATGGGGTACTTCTACCTCGATAAAACCATATGGATACTTCTGGCACACATCATTTTGTTCTTTGTAATTTTTGACGTTCTGAGTGTATTTAGAAAACTTTCACTCACAGTGCAAAAAGGGAGCTTGCCTGTAAAAGTTATTTCAAAACTTTGGTGTTGGGGCTATCCGGTTTTGGCGGCATTTCATTTATTAAAACTCGATACCGGAACAGGTCTCGTTGTATTGTTATTGATTTTGGTATATGCCATTATTCTCATCGATATCATTTCAGCAAAAATTCATCGCGAAAATATTAACATTAACCGTCTTACCGGGAAATTTAGTAATCTCAGACGAGTTGTATATTCCTTTGTGTTGTCGATTCCTGTTGTTGGCAAGAAACATAAGCCTTTTAAAGCATTGCAGGGAGTTTCGCTCGAAATAGGAAAAGGAATGTATGGTTTGCTCGGTCCCAACGGTGCAGGTAAATCGACACTCATGAGGGCAATTTGTGGAATAAACCAGCAAAGCTATGGTAAAGTTTGGTTCAATGGTATCGATGCCGACCTGAAGCGTGAAGAACTACAGGGCTTAATAGGATATTTGCCCCAGGATTTTGGCATGTACGAAAACATGACCGCCTGGGACTATTTACAATATCAGTCCATACTGAAAAAAATAAGTCGGATAGAGGAGCGT
>SKHV01000242.1 GCA_007116765.1 Prolixibacteraceae bacterium
AATTTGAGGGCAACCCTGTTGGCTAATACGTCCGAGAAAACAGCCCGAATAATTACTCCCAGTACTTCAAACACCAACCAGTTGCGCAGCGGGCTGCCGCCATCATTTTCGACAAAGTCGGTGTACATAAGGCTGTTTTGCGCATGTTCGGGAGCTGCAGTTTGTACAGTGGCCATTACCACGCTCCTGATTGCACCGCTTGCACCAAGGCCCCTGCCTGTAATGTAAAAAGTAGCCAATAACAGCAATCCAAGCAGTACACCGGCCAGGTAAGGGTTCATATATGGTTTAGAATTCATGACTTTTGTTTTTTAAGTTTTCCTATCGTTTCATCTTTTTCACTTGTGTTGTCATCCTCTTCATCTTCCATATCCTCGTATCCTGTAATCATAGCTTTGATGTTCGATGTTGGGGTATGCCCCGTAGTAGTCATATATACATGCACAATCAGGAATACAACTAATAGAAAGGCACCCAGTGTGTGCCAGAAAGCAACTGCTTCGAGCGGTATTTTGCTAACCACTACCACATTGTTGTGGTCGATGGTTTTATGGAACATGTACACTATGCCCGATAAAATGGTAACAGGCACCAAAAATAATTTGAAGCTCAAATAAACCAAGCGCTGGAGGGGGTTTAGCTTTGAAACTTCTGTTTTCTTTGTGGGGTGATTTTTACCTGTAAACATGCCAAATGCATAGAACATGATTTGCTCTTTGAGTTTTTTAGTAGTTGGGACATATTGTTTCCACTCACCGGTAACAATATGCCAGAATATGGCAAATATAATGAGCACAATAAGCATCCACGATGCTGTACGGTGATAACGTGCAGCGTGTTCAAAACCAAGTATTTCGAAGGAACCGTGAACTTCGAAACCCGTTAAGGCCAAAAAAATTATGAGGATAGCCTGGCTCCAGTGCCAAAAACGTTCAAATTTTTTATATACGTAAATTTTTCTCATAGCAGAATTGGCTTTTAGTGTTGATTTTTGGAATCGTAATCGATAATTTTGTTCTCGTATGTTTTATTCTTTATTGAGAAGAAAATACGTATTGCGGAGTGAAGAAGTACACCACCAAGGGCTGCAAGTATCATGAATATCCCCAGGTATTCGAGGGGTTTGTTGTGGTCGCGGCCGGGCAGGTAAAATCCCGAAAGGTTTGCCAGGCGGCCATCTTTGCTTCGTGTATGACATTCGGCGCAGCCCACTGTTTGGTCTTTTGGCGATACCATATGGTTAACAGGCCAGTACATTACAGTTTCTATAAAATCATACTCGCCGCTGTAGGGTAGTCCAACGCGCATCATTCCTGCTTCAGCAGCCTTACCCCAGTCGAAATCTTTCCAAAAGGCACTGTCGCCTACCTCCTCGGCAAAAAGCCGGGGTTGTATAAGTATATTGTTATTTACATCGTAAATTTGGTCGCCACGGTGAATTTTTACGGGTATTATTTTCGATTCCCCATCGTTAGGTCCACCATTTAGGGGATTTATTTCAAGCGGCTTTGACTTTATTTCGTCTCCAAGAATATAGTGGTCGGCTGTGCCATTGAACCAAACGTATTCGGGTTTTACATTTGTTCCCCACTTGAAAGTTCCTTTTTCCGAAATGTATAGTTGGTTGCCCATTTCATCGATAGTTTCGATTGGTTCGCCTTCGTGCATTTGCCCTGCATCGGACCAGCGCCATTCCATTTTTGTGGCATTCACTTTGGCATAAACCGGTATGTGGCATGCCTGGCACTAAACTTTCGCATTATGCCGGTTCAAAATATCGTCGAAGTGGGGCGTATTGGTATGGCATTGTTCACAGGTGGCCCGGTTGGTGTTGTCTGATGAAACAGAATACAGCCTGCCCCGCATTTTGTGGTTTTCAGCGGTATGGCAATCCACACAGTTCATGTCCATTCCGTTAGAAGCCATATGTACATCTACTTCACGGGGTGCCGATAACAGTGCCATTTCGAGGTCGCCGTGTTTTACGTTGTTGCCGCCCCCACCTAAAAAGTGACAAACCCCACAATTGTTTTTCTGGGGGTTGCCCACGCTTTGGGCTACTTTGGTGAGGTTAACCGCTCGGTCGGGGTACCCGGCCATTTCTGAACCTTTATGGTACTCGTCGCTGTTGTCGTGACAAACCATGCAATCCACATTTTGGGCATTGTTAAAATCGTAGTGGTCTTGTGTCATACCAAAGCCTATGTGACATTTTGCGCAGGCTTGCTCGTTTGTTTGTGCCCCTATGCAAAAGTTGTTTATCACGTTGCGCTTCCCTGCTGCTGCAATTCCGCGCCCCTCGATGTATGAAACCCGCTCCCAGTTCCAGTGTGCCGAGTTCATTACTTCGATGTGACGCTGGTTGTGACAGCTGATGCATGCCGCGGTTACTTCCTGTGGTGATTCAAAATCCTTCTGAAGTTCAGGAAACTGAGTGTGGTCAACCGATGGGAGGGGTTTAATTGCATATTCTTGCTTGAGTTCTTCAAGCTTGAGGTTGTAGTACATATCGTCGTGTAAAATATTGACCAATATGAGAATTATCACAACCGCACCAATCAGCACTAAAATTGAATTCTTCATTGAACAACAATTTTGCTTAGTTGAACTACCTGAAATCAGGTTTAAAATCAAAAATATCTAAATATATAGATGTGTATAATGTTTTATAGCACTTCAAGTGCAAAAATGCTTTAGTAATTTACTAAAACTCATTTAAACAGCAAGTTGAAAAATTGGAAAAAAATTCAATAATGGAAATTAATATTGATTCTAAATAGGTACTTATAGCAG
>SKHV01000222.1 GCA_007116765.1 Prolixibacteraceae bacterium
TCTTTAAGGTTCGAATACACGGTAATGAATTCGCCATGCCTGATGATTACTGCAGTATTTCCTCCGGGAATTGCAAAAACCCGGCTCACTGTTCCCTGGAAAATAGCTCGTGCTTTTTCATCGGGTCTTGTAGTTATATCAATGCCATTGTTCCTGATAATAATATTTTTCATCACCGGGTGTGCATGTTCACCAAACTTGTCGGTAATTACACCGTGGCGTGTTGGCCAGGGAAAGCGCCCCTTATTCTTTTCAAAATCTTCGGAAAGAATTTCAAACTCAGGCGTACGGGCAATTTCGAGTGCACGGCGCGCTTCTTCTTCAATAAGTCGCTGTATTTCGTTTTCAAGTCGTTGTTCAATGCGCTGTTGAGAACGCAAATGCTGAGTAAGTTCACGCTGACGGTTTTGGAGTTGATTGTAGGTAGCACTTTGACGATTTTGCTCGTTCTGCAATTGTGAAAATTCCTGCATTTGCTGCTGTACAATGTCTTGTAACTCATGACGTGTATGACTCAGTTCTTCAGATTTTACAAGCAGCACCGAGCGAATTGCATCAATTTGTTCAGATTGTTTTTGCCTGTGCTGTGTCATTTGACGAATGTACAACAAGCGCTTATAGGCCTGGTTGAAACTTTTACTCGACATTAAAAATATCAAGGTGTTAGAATCTCCACTTTTGCGTTGAGCCTGACGGATAAGTTGAGCATAATCGTCCCGTATTTTCTCCAAATCTTCGCTCATTATCGAAATCAGGAACTCGTTTTCGCTGATTGATTGCTGTAACAGGTTGATTTGTTCGTTATACTCTGTAATCAATTTATTTCGTAAGGTTATTTGCTCGTTTAATAGTGAAAGCTGATTTAATGATGCTTTACTTGATTCACCTGTTTTGTTTAGCAACCAATTGGTATATTCTATTTCCTGGCGCGTTTTATCCTTCTGTTCTCGCAACTCACTAATATTTTGCGCCATTGCACTGAACGTGATACACATTCCAAAAAAAACCAGCAATATTACACGTGAAACTTTCATGAATACACCTAATTCGATTTAATTTTTTCGCCTTATATGATACTGTTCATACTGTTCGGGAATATTTATAGTAAAACCTTGCGATTTATTCACTGTTGTTCTTGACAAACCCATATCTACATTGATATTTTGCTTCTCTCCATTCAAACTGAAAGAAATGGTTTGAGGAAATAAACTTCTTCCAATTTTTTCGTAATCGCTATACAGCACGGTGACTGTCTCATTCAGCTTTATATTGTGCAAGATAATTTTTTTAATCACATAATCGCGAGGGTCAATCCACACCGAGTAGTTGATAAATTCAGAATCGTCCATGCGCTGCATGTAACGCGAAAGGCGACGCTCGTTTCCTTCGGCAACTGCTTTATCTATACGCTTGCTGAACTGACTGTTTACGCGGTACATCCCCATATCAACCTCCGAAACCAGATTTTTGTCCACAAGTTCGCTATCTACAAAGCGGCTTACATCGGCAGTAAGGATTGCCTGTAGTATTTCAAAATCGAAATTGAATCCGAATAATTGTGAGCTCGCGCTTATTTCGTCGCGTATAAAGTTCCTGTCAAAATAGTTTACCACAATGATGCTGTCAGGGGTTAATAATCCACGACCCAACGGGATATTCAGTTTCCGGATGGTAAGTAGCATTTCCTTGTCCTTATCCAATACAAGTTGTGCCGAGAAACTGTTGCGTTCTCCGCTATCATTATACACAACGGCAATTCGTTTCGATTCGTAGTTCAGATAATCGGGAGCAGCTCGCTCCACCCTGCGTATAATGCGGTTCACCGACATTGGCCTCAGCTCTTCGACAGTAAAGTCGCGTGTAGTTTTACACGACGAAAACACAATTGTCGTTACAGCTATTATAAGAAATATACTTTTCCCTCTGCCTTTTGCTATTCTATTCATTAATCCCCTCTTCAATGTATTTTTCCTTCTCAATCTTTTTCTGCAAAGTATCTGAATCACTGCCTAATTCGAGTGCTTTTTTCCAATACTCTATTGCTTCGTCGATTTTTTCTAGTTTAAAAAGAATATCGCCGTAATGCTCCAAAATTACAGCGTTTTCGAGTCCACCGTTTTGTAACGCAGTATCCATATAAAACCTTGCCAACCTGTACTCGCCTTTTTTGAAAAGCACCCATGCATGGGTATCGAGGTAAGTAGCATTGTTAGGGTTGGCTTTTATTACTTTGCTGCTCATTTGCTCTGCTTTTTCAAGCATCTCGCCTCGGGTAGCAAGATAATAAGCGTAGTTATTTAGTGCAATATAGTTCTCGGGGTCAGTCTCAATTACTCTCTCGAATTCGGCGAAAGCTTTTTCACTATTACTTAAGCTATAATAAGCTTCGGCTTTATTTAAAGCGAACTGAGCTTCAAGCCTTTTGTTATCTACCAAATACAGCTCGCCGGTTTCGAGCATGTTAATTGCCTTTTCATACTCTTTCATCTGAATGTTTGCCACTGCATTGAGCATATACAAAAAGGGTTGAGTAGGAAAAAGCGAAATCGCTTCGGAACTAGTCTTATCCATTTGAACATAATCATTCATCTGGTTATCTAGTATTATAAGTTGCTCCCAAAGCTCGTACGAATTAGGGTTTATGTTGAGTGCTTTGCCTATATATTCTCTGGCCTCATTAAGTTTACCTCTACTGATCATGAAATCGGCCAGAATACCATAACTTCTGGTATCATCCGGATGAGTTTCGATGATGCATTCGATAAGTGTCAGAATTTTTTCGTCTTCAATTTTTAAATCTGCAGGAGCATTGCTAAGCATCAAATACAATTGAATTTTAGTTTCAATTTCTACATCGTGATGCGAAAACCCGATTTTTGCATGCTCGTATCCCTTGTCAAAATTACTGTTTTTAAAGTGAAAAGTGGCCAGAGAAAAATGAACAAAGCCATTATATGGATCAATTTCGAGCACCCGGTTGTAATATTCAAGTGCTTTCTCAACATTACCATCCTCACTATACATATCTGCCATTATTCCATAATATTCGGGAACATCGGGATAGGTTTCAATAAGTTGCTCAATTTCTTTGTATGCTGCTTTATTGTTTCCACTTTCGCGGTGAATGTGTTGACGAGCTATGGCAATTTGCTCGTTATATCCCATCAAATTCTCAAGTTGATCGTAGGCATTTAAAGCTGCCTTATAATCGCCTGAGTTGGTAAGTAGCATTGCATTTACATAGTAATATTCTACATTTTCAGGATCATTCTTAATCAGCTCGTTGTAAATATTACTGGCTTTTGCAATTTGGTTTGTGCCTTGATAAATTCGTGCAAGCAGCAATTTATACCAACTATTATCGGGATTTATATCGATGGCTCTTTCGAGTAAAAGCCTTGCACTTACCACATCGCCCTTAGTAGCATAAATTTTAGCCAATTCATACAACGAAGCTGCCGAGTGCGGATTTATTTCGAGGCAACCGTTGAAATATTGTATTGCCACATCGGTATTACCTAACATGTTTTGCTTTAGACCTTCGATAAAATAGAATTCAAATTCGATGCGTTTATCTTCGGTCAATATTACAACTTCATGTTCAGTAGATGAAGTACTTCCATTATCTACAGCTTTACGCGTTGAACTACAAGCAGCTGCGATAAGTATCGTAAAAAAAAGAATAATAATAATTCGAATGTTCATTGTTATTGGCAATTTAATTTTTGCCGGTATGCCCAAAACCTCCAGCACCCCGAGCTGTTTCTTCTAAAATATCAACCTGTTCCCACTTCACTGATTCATGTCTGGCAATAACCATTTGACAAATGCGTTCGCCACTTTTTACGGTAAATGTTTCATTCGAAAGGTTAACAAGAATAATTCCTATTTCTCCCCGATAGTCAGCATCAATTGTTCCGGGCGTATTAAGTACTGAAATTCCGTGTTTCAAAGCCAGGCCACTGCGTGGCCTAATTTGCGCCTCATAGCCTGAAGGCAATCCGATGAACAATCCTGTGGGTATGAGTGCTCTTTCAAGGGGTTTAAGAGAAATGTCGCGATCCAAATAGGCACGTAAGTCCATGCCTGCCGAATGCCCGGTGCTATATGCGGGCAATGGATTATTCGATTTATTTATAATTTTTACAAGCATTTTTTATCAAGTAATTTCTACGCAAAATAATCACAAAAATTGCGCACTAATATTTTAATGCGCTAAGATATATAATCTTATGAATTTTATCGAACCTGCTGCTCTTTTTCGTATCGATTTAGACTAATCAACAATAGGAGAAAAAGCATCTTCAATATGGTTCAGTTCGTATTTTCCTTCGCGGTACCATTTAATAAAAACCACGTCGAAACGCGCTTCAATATCAATTTCCTTTTCAAGTATATAAGCTTCGGCGGCACTTGTAAGCAGTTTGATTTTGCTGTTGCTGATAGCATCGCGTGGTTCTTCATAAATAGCAGCACTGCGAGTTTTCACTTCAACAAAAACAAGCCGGTTTTTATGTATTGCAATAATATCAATCTCAGCTTTATCGTAACGCCAGTTTCTTTCACTTATTTTAAATCCCTTTTTTATCAGGTAATAAAAAGCAAGATCTTCACCTTTTTTCCCCAGATCGGTATGCTGTGCCATTAATTATTGTTTTAGAATTACTTTATTTCCTGCATCGAGAGTGGCCATACACCCCATTTTCATGGGGAAATTTGACTGCTGATGGCCTGCCGGAAAGTCAAAAACAACAGGGTAATTGTATTCCGACACGGCATCGAGTATAATTTCTTTGGCGTTTTTTCCAAAAGGAGTAGCCCCGTCCTTCATTGCCGTAAAACTGCCCACTAGCAGGGCTGCAATATGACTTAGTTTTCCACCATATTTGAGATTCATCATTATGCGGTCGAGGTGATAAAGGTATTCTGAAAGATCTTCTATGAACAATATCTTTCCTTCGGTGTCGATGTCGTATTCGGTGCCTCTGAGGCTGTATAAAATGGAAAGGTTACCTCCAATCAAACTTCCTGAAGCTTCTCCTGAACGATTGCATACTGAAGCTTCTATTTCGTAATGCAACTCGTTTCCTAGAAGCACATCCATCATTTTCGTGAAGCTTTCCGATGGGATATTGTTTTTGATAAAATGCCCAGGCATTACGGCATGTAAGGAAGCAATATTTTTTTTATGCAGGCAGGCATGCAGCACGCTTATGTCGCTAAATCCCACAATCCACTTTGGTTTTTTGATGAAATTTTCCCAGTTAATCATTGACATAATACGCAAAGTACCATAACCTCCTCTGGAACAAAAAATGGCTTTTACATCGGGACTGTCAATCATTTGCTGCAAATCGGCAGCACGTTGTAGGTCGGAACCGGCATACTGATAATGCCTGGTCAGCACATGTTGCCCCATTAATACCTTGTAACCTTTCTGCTCAAGCAAACTAGCCGCAGGTAAAACAAGAGCTTCGTCAATAAACGATGCAGTAGATACAATTCCCACAGTATCGCCAGATTTAATATAAGAAGGTATAATCGTTTTCATACAAACATCATTATAAGTAATAAGTACAACAAATATAACAAAAAAGAGGCTGCTCCTTTTGAAACAACCTCCCTACTCAAAGAGTAATAAATAATTTATCGTGTACTTACCCAAACTCCCGAAGCGGGATAGCTTGAGCGATACTTTTCCATTGCATTTAATGCCTCTTGTTTATTTTTGTATGAATCGACAATTACCCTAAATAAACCATCGTCCATTTTAATTATTTCAGAATTGTACTCCTGATTCTTAAACCGGTTTTGTAGAGTAGTTGCGTTTTCGAAACTCGAAAAACTTCCACCTACTAAAACGTAAGGCAATTTGTTTATTTCGCTTCCTGGCAATGAAACACTCTCATCGAATTTTACTTCATCGATGCGATCCGGTACAGATTCCGCCATTATTTTTACCGGGTTCAGGTTTGAAGTATCCAGCTTAAGATTATCATTTTTGAGTGGAAACAAGGACAAGCCCAGCAAAAGCACTACACTAGCTGCAATTTTCAATGCGTCTTTGCGGTTGTTTATTCTTCGTACAACTGGTTTTGTACGGTATACCGACATGGCTGCATTTTCACATAACAATGGCATTGAGAAACTTTGTAAGCCATAGGCATCGGTCAATTCAAGACTTTCTCCCGGGGTAAATATAATGTTTCCATTTCGGTCGAATTCAAATTCGCCAAGTTTTTCGAAAGCAATTTTTTCTCCTTTGTTCAAAGAGATAAACAAACGGTCGACAAAACTAATGACTGCCAAATTTGCCTGATGAAAATCAACACCCTGCGAAACCACCAATTGATTAATCAACAATCCATCGTTACGGTTGATCTTACTACTGAAAACCACCTCTTTATAAGGAGGTTTGAATGTGTTCGATTGTGAGTTGAAGCTTGCAGGTTTATAATTAGAGATAAAACCGCCAAACCCCGGCAAAATTACACATTCGTGATAATTTAATAAGTCTTGTATTTCTTTTGCGATGTTCATTTTTGAAATAATTGTAACCCAAAAGTACACAAAATTGTATCGGCAACAAAAATTATTTTTCAACACAAATAAAGAATTGTTAATAACTAATGTTTCGCATTATACAGGTTGATGCCTCAGCAATATTTTCTATTTTTGTGCTATCAAACTCATAAACAAAGAATGAAGAAAAAAATATTAGTTACCGGCGGCACCGGATACATTGGTTCACACACAGTAGTTGAACTTATAAACGAAGCTTATGAAACCATCATAATCGACAACTTGTCTAATTCATCGGTCGATGTGCTCGACAATATTGAAAAAATTACCGGCAAAAGGCCTGCTTTTTTTCAATTCGATTTAACCAATAAAGAAGAGCTTGAAAAATTCTTCGAAACGAATACCGGCATCGAAGCCATCATTCATTTTGCAGCCAGTAAGGCAGTGGGCGAATCGGTTGAGAAGCCTTTGCTTTACTACCGGAACAACCTTTTGTCACTCATTAATTTAATCGATTGCCAGTTAAAATACGGGGTAAATAGTATTTGCTTTTCATCGTCGTGCACGGTTTACGGCCAACCCGATACGCTGCCCGTTACCGAAGAAACGCCCCGCAAAGATGCCGAATCGCCTTATGCAAACACCAAGCGTGTGAACGAAGATATTTTGTGCGACTCGGTCAATGCACACGAAACACTAAAAGGCATTTCGCTTCGTTATTTTAATCCCATTGGGGCACACTCCTCGGCATTAATTGGTGAATTGCCGCTGGGCGTACCGCAAAATCTGGTTCCATTTATAACACAAACCGCGGCCGGCTTACGCGAGCAAATAAAAGTTTTCGGCAACGATTACAATACCCCCGACGGTTCGGCAATTCGTGATTACATCCACGTGGTCGATTTGGCCAAAGCCCATGTGGTAGCCATTGAACGGCTGCTCACCAATAAAAATAAATCGCGCTACGAAGTGTTCAATTTAGGAACCGGCAAGGGCTATTCGGTGCTCGAAATAGTGAAAGGCTTTGAAAAAGCTACCGGAGTAAAATTAAATTACGAAATTGTAGGCCGCAGGGCCGGCGACATTGAAAAAATTTGGGCCGACACAAGTTATGCAAACCGCGAACTTGGATGGAAAGCCGAAACCAGTCTCGAAGAAACATTGCTTTCGGCATGGAACTGGGAAAAAAAGATCAGAAACATTATATAAAAATATACCCATGAAAAAACTACTCATAACCGGAGGTGCCGGGTTTATTGGATCGCACGTGGTGCGTTTGTTTGTAAACAAATACCCCGATTGCCTAATTGTAAACCTCGACAAACTCACTTATGCCGGTAACCTGGCTAATTTAAAAGATGTTGAAAACAAACCAAACTACGAATTCGTGAAGGGCGATATCGTGGACGGCGATTTCATTCTCAAGCTTTTTGAACAACACCGCTTCGATGGGGTAATACACCTGGCCGCCGAAAGCCATGTTGACCGTTCAATTTCGAACCCCACCGAGTTTGTTTTTACTAACGTGATAGGCACCGTGAACCTTCTGAATGCGGCACGTGCCATTTGGAAAGGCAACACCAAGGATAAACTATTTTACCACGTTTCAACCGACGAGGTTTATGGCTCGTTGGGCAACGAGGGCATGTTCACCGAAACAACTGCTTACGACCCACACAGCCCCTACTCGGCATCAAAAGCCAGCTCCGACCACTTTGTGCGGGCTTACCACGACACTTTCGGGCTGCCTGTAGTTATTTCAAACTGCTCGAACAATTACGGCTCGTTCCAATTCCCCGAGAAACTTATTCCGCTTTTCATCAACAACATAAAAAACAACAAACCGCTACCCGTTTACGGCAAAGGCGAAAACGTGCGCGACTGGCTTTGGGTTGAAGACCATGCACGTGCCATTGATGTAATATTCCATAAGGGCACTAAGGGAGAAACCTACAACATTGGCGGCCACAACGAGTGGAAAAACATTGACCTTATTAAAGTACTGTGCACCATAATGGATCGTAAACTCGGGCGTAAAGAAGGCACTTCGGAGAAGCTGATAACATACGTGACCGACCGCGCCGGACACGATTTACGATATGCCATAGATTCAGGCAAACTTCAAAAAGAATTGGGCTGGGTTCCCAGTTTGCAATTTGAAGAAGGAATAGAAAAAACCATTGAATGGTATCTCGAAAACGAAGAGTGGCTTAAACAAGTAACCAGTGGCAAGTACCAAAAGTACTACGAAAACATGTACAAAAACCGATAATTTCAGCTTTGAAAAATCTGCTAATAATAACTCCGGTAAAAGATTCCATTGAAACGGCACAAAAAGCCATTTCGAAAGTTTGCATGGCAAAAGGGAAAGCTGAATACTTGGTTTACAACGATTACAGCCTGCCCGAAAACAAGCAAAAACTTGAAGAAAACCAGCACTTGGATTATTCTCTGGTAAATATCGAAGAGAAGGTTAGTAGCCCATCACCAAATTACAGGTTTACCTTGATCGATGCTCGCGAGAGGGCTATTGAGAAAAATGCATCCCTGCTAATTGTGGAATCGGATGTATATGTACAAGCCGAAACCATTGAAAAACTATGTGAATTTGTCGAAAAAACTCCCGATTGTGGTATGGCAGCAGCCCTAACGGTGGATGAAAACAGGAAAATCAACTTTCCGTATAAACACATCAAGCCTGGTTGCATAGGGGCGCTTAACACCAAACACAGGCTGAGTTTTTGCTGTACTCTTTTAAGCGTTTCCTTGTTAAAGAAGCTCGATTTTGAGAAGTTGCTGCCGGCAGACAAACATTGGTTCGACGTTACAATTTCGCGCAGCTCAAGGCAATGCGGGTTCAATAATTATGTACTTTGTGATGTTCCGGTTGTTCACTTGCCGCATGGTAGCCGCCCCTGGAAACAGTTGAAATATACAAATCCGCTAAAATATTACTTTAGAAAATGGTTCAAAGGACTAGATAAAATTTAATAAGCAACACAACCTTTTTGCATTTTAATCGTCATTAAAAAAGTAAGTTTGAATAAATGAGAATATAACAAGAACGAAACATATCATAAATTCAACCATAAACAAGCAACAACTTTAAATCGAACACAATGAAAAAATATTTAGTAATCATCTCACTACTACTTGCTTCAGCATATATTTTTACCGGATGCCTTGATTCGAAAACCGACAGTTACGAAGAATACTTAAAGCGCTTAGAAGAACAGCGAATTCTAATTCTTGAGCAATACTCTAGCGACTCGCTGCTAATTGTCAACTATTTAGCAGAAATGGACTCCACCGCTATTTTCGACGAAGAATCGGGCATTTTTTATAATATAGTAGAACCCGGAAGCGAGCCTTATCCCAAACTCAGTGCCGGCGTTGGAGTAAAGTATTACGGCATGCTGCTTGACGGCACAGTATTCAATACTACCGAAGAAGATGAGGTTGCATGGTTCATTATGAATCAGTTGATTTCAGGATGGCAGATTGGTTTAGCAAAAATTGGAACCGGCGGGCGTATTATTCTGTATCTCCCTTCATATTTTGGATACGGTTCGGCAAAATACCACGATATACCGACCAATTCAGTGTTAATATTCGACGTTGAACTGGTTACCGTGCTTTAGGCATGCAAGTCATTTAGTCTGCAGCAACATTTTGTAAATAAACAAAGAGTTTATTGGTAAAATAAATAATTTTCAATAAATTGTGAATGCATTTAACTAACGCATAAACTCTTAAACAATGGAAAATCAAGTAAACACCGGAGTAATTAAAACAGCAGATTGGATAGTAACCATTTTAATTTTAGCTATTCCATTAGTCAATTTAATTATGCTTTTTATTTGGGCATTTGGAAGTAATACAAATCCCAACAAGGCTAATTTTGCGAAAGCAGCATTAATCTGGTTGGCTATCGGACTTGTAGTATCAGTAGTATTTTCATTAATTTTTGGTGCCTCAATGTTTGCTTTCCTTTAAAATTTTTAAA
>SKHV01000440.1 GCA_007116765.1 Prolixibacteraceae bacterium
CAAAATAGAAAACAATAAGTAAAAGCTCGACCATTGATTTTCGATTTTAAGTGAAGAAACAAATGTAGTAATTTGATATAATTATTCAACAATTATTGTTTGGGTGCTACTTGCTTTTTTGTTGCTTTATTCTTTTTCAAAGTAAAGACAAATATTAGAAAAGTTCCCACTACAATGGCCATGCTGCTTATTAAGATATTATGGTTGCGGGATAAGTGATACAGCGCGTGTTCCGATATTTCATTATTCCAAGTAATTGTCAATAACACCACGAGGTTATTAAGTGCATGAATCAGTATTGCCAGAGGCAGAGAGCGTGTGCGTAGCATTACCCAACCTAACAACAGGCCTAAAAAGAAAGTATAAGTCATTTGCCAGGGGTTTAAGTGGAAAAAAGAAAACAAAATACCCGAAAGTAATACCGCATACCAACCTCGGTAATTCCGCATGAGGCCGTGCATAATTATTCCCCTGAATAGTATTTCTTCAACAATAGGAGCCAATATTACAACTTTGGCAAATGTGCCCCAAAATCCAAAATGATTATCAAAAATGCGTTCAAACAATTCCCAGAACCAGGGTGGAGGAGGAAGAATTTTGTTTATTTCGATGTTCAAAAGCCCCACTAAATATTGCATGCCCGGAAGCATGATTACAATGGGAATAATAATTAAGGGGTTGAAGCCTTTCACTGCAAAAACTTTTACAAAACTGTTTTTAGCTTTCCTGTAAGCAAAAACGAAAATGAAAGCAGTAATGACAAAACTCGAAATTGAACTTATCCACGAATTCGAAAGCCAGTCGGTATCGTGGTAATAATCGTACAAAGCCAGCGGAAAATCAATCAGCGATTGCAGAAAAACATACAATACCAGCAAATGTATTGCTTCGATGGTGGTAGGGTAATATTTTATTTTTTGAGTTTGCATGGTACTAAAATAAGTCATTTGTGAATAGATGTGCAATTTTAAGTGTAAAATATTGATGTTTTTATTTGTAAATGCAATTTAAAAATGTTTATTTTGCGCACTGTTTGAAAAAAGTGTTCGAGAAAAAAATAAAGACATGTCACAAGTTTGTCAAATAACCGGAAAAAAGGTAATGGTGGGAAACAATGTTTCGCACTCAAAGAGAAGAACTAAACGTAAGTTCTACCCTAATTTGTTCACCAAGAAATTTTATTTTCCTGATGAGGATAGGTGGATTACGCTGAAAGTCTCTGCAGCAGGTATTCGTACCATCAACAAAAAAGGGTTGGCTGCCGCGCTAAAAGTAGCAAAGGAAAATGGTTTAGTTGCTAAAATCTAAAATCGAAAAAGCAATGGCTAAAAAAGCAAAAGGAAATAGAATACAGGTTATTTTAGAGTGTACCGAACACAAGGAAAGCGGTGTGCCCGGAACTTCACGATACATAACAACAAAAAATCGGAAGAATACACCTGATCGTATGGAGTTAAAAAAATTCAACCCTGTTCTTAGAAGGGTTACTGTTCATAAAGAAATAAAATAATTAAGTTATGGCAAAGAAAGCAGTTGCGTCATTACAAAAAGGAGCCGGTAGAGGTCACGCTAAAGTGATTAAAATGGTGAAATCGGACAAATCAGGTGCTTACTCTTTCGAAGAAAGTGTAGTTCCTAATGAAATGGTACAAGAATTCTTTAAAAAGTAAGATTACTGAAACGATATATTAAGAGCTTTTGCCTGTAGGTGAAAGCTTTTTTTATTTTATTGTCAATATTGCTCAGTGCTGATATACTTTTAAGTCAACTATGAGTATATTGCAGCAAATAATTTCATCATGGGTATTTTTGGAAGTTTTACATCAAAGAAGAAGGAAAGCCTGGATAAGGGCTTGACAAAAACCAAAGAGAGTTTCTTTGGAAAACTGCAGCGTGCAGTGGTGGGTAAATCGAAAGTTGACGAAGAGGTGCTCGACAACCTCGAAGAAGTATTGATTACTTCGGATGTGGGAGTGGATACTACTATCAAAATTATAGAACGAATTGAAAATCGTGTTTCACGAGATAAGTATCTTGGTGTAAACGAACTTAACGATATACTCAAAGATGAAATCGCTTCGATGCTTGAAGAGAACAATACTTCCGATGTAGCCGATTTTGACCTGCCCCAGTCCGACGAACCCTATGTGATAATGGTGGTGGGTGTTAACGGTGTTGGTAAAACTACAACCATTGGTAAATTGGCATACAACTTTAAGCTGGCCGGTAAAAAGGTGGTAATTGGTGCAGCCGATACTTTCAGGGCTGCGGCCATTGAACAGCTCGAAATTTGGGCACAGCGTGTTGATGTTCCAATTATTAAACAAAAAATGGGTTCCGATCCTGCTTCTGTTGCCTACGATACAGTGGCTTCAGCCAAATCAACCGGAGCCGATGTGGTTATAATCGATACTGCCGGTCGCCTGCACAACAAAGTGAACCTGATGAACGAGCTCACCAAAATTAAGCGCGTTATGCAAAAGGTAATCCCCAATTCACCCCAGGAAGTATTGCTTATACTCGATGGCTCAACCGGGCAAAACGCCTTTGAGCAGGCCAAACAGTTCACACTTGCAACCGAGGTTACAGCTTTGGCACTTACAAAACTCGACGGAACAGCTAAAGGTGGAGTAGTGCTTGGGATATCCGACCAATTCAAAATTCCCGTAAAATACATTGGCATTGGTGAGAAAATGGAAGACCTCCAGATTTTCCGACGCCGTGAATTTGTCGAAACATTCTTTAATAAGTAGTTGCTGTTTGCTGGCTACTGGTTGCTGGATGCTGG
>SKHV01000463.1 GCA_007116765.1 Prolixibacteraceae bacterium
CGTCATTTCTCGTCTGAGAAATTTAACTTCGCGTTGTAAAGCCCATTTAGGACAGCTACAATCAAGTAGCCCACTTGGTATTTCTGGTTTTTGGATTACGCAATCGTCTCGTCCGCATCCTGTATACAAGTTCATTGAATTCAAATTTTTATTTTTTTCCTTAAAATTAGGTTTTTTAACAGTACAAAAACAATCAATGCAAGGATAATCTTTAGGATCACTCTCTGCATTAACGCATATGACACACCCCTTTTCACCTTTCATTTTCTTTCCCCCTTGCCTATTTTTTGGTTCCGCAACGAGTTCCCAAAAATGGGAATTAACCGTTTCTTGAAAATCAGGGTCCAGGTCCACAACATTATCTATTAAGTTGTTTCCTTCAAGAATCTGTTCTTGAGTTAGATCTGGATATTTAATTTTATCCCTCTCAACTCTCCTCTCATAAAAGGTTTTGGCCTTTACCGGCGAGTTACTACACTTCTCACAAAGCCAGGTCACACTAGATGGTGAAGTTATATTCTTTCCAGCATGGTAGAGTGGCTTTGCACATCTTGTACAGGTTTTTGGAATATCTGACATAGAATTTTCCTTATTTAGAAATTGTAGTAGGATCACTTAAATAAAAATCGCCTGATCCATCGAGCCTAAGATCAAACCGATAAGTAATATTGGAAAATAGAGGAATGATTTTAAATACTATTTCATCAAATTGATCAAAAATCATTATTTCAGAATGATAAAACTTTGGAGTACTACTGGTTCTGGAAAACTTATCATTCAAAAAGTTCACACCCTCTACAAGATCTAACTTCCACAAGACTGAATTAACTTCACGTTTAGATGAAATATCAGAAACCAAATTAGTAATCTCATTCCTGTAGAAATCTAAGCACTCTGAATCTGTCATGTGGCTCATAGCTACCTGTCCTTTTTGAAGTGTTTAACCAAATTGATTCGAAATATCCTGTTCAAGTTCGGACATCCTATCACGAGTGTTTTTTTCATATAAAACACGATCATAACATTTATCTTGTGTAAGCTCAACAACCGGTGGGTACAAAATCATTGCACAAAAATAATAAATTGGTACTCTACAATCCAAATTTTTTACGTCTTTATCATATGGTGGTAAGTAGTCATACCTTACCCAATCATCCTTTAAATCCAATATTTTTACCATACAATCTGGTACTTCCCAGGGGCCTGGATTTGGTAGTACATCGTCTCTAAGTTTGTAAACTTGCCCGACTTTCAATTCAAATTTTGGCTTTTTACGGAATAATTTTTTTAAATATTCCATGAACTATCCTTTTAATTTAAATGATTTTTAAACTCGCCCTCAACTATCAGGAATCGTCATTGAAGGCGAGTTGTCTTATGCTCCCAGGTCTAATTCGTAATCGTTGCCGACTTCAATGTGGTCATTAAAGATCATCAAAGAATTCAATACAATTATACAAGCCCTCCTGCAACGAGTCCGCTGGAATTATTTGCTTCCAACGTTCTACGCTTTCAGTGCCGTCTTCTTTCTTTACCCGGATTGAATAGTGAAGGTCACAGTTAACCTGAGGGTCACGAACTGGGTCTGAAGGTGTAAGAACGATCTGTTCGATCCACTTGGTTGGTGGTTTTCTTGTGGGCATAGTAATGGTCCTATAATAATTCTGCTAGAAGTTTCTCTTTCAAATCACAAAACCCAGCTGGCCACTCATCCAACTTTCCGTACCTGTCTACACTAATTAAAGTGCCATTGTATTCAAATAGTATCTCGTTTGAGCTAAGCACGCCAGTTTTAACTAGTATGCGTAAAGCGTCTATCAAAACTTCCTGGGAAACAGTCACGCTATGCTTTTTATTAGCAATATTTAGTGCTTCTTTCTTAACCTGTAAATCCGGTACACACAGCCCATCAGAAGCGTATTTTACTATAAATGCCGTACATGGGCATATTTCTAAAATTTTGTCATCCATATTACCGCCTTTTTAGTTTCTGATTAAGTTAGGATTATCCGGCTTATCTCGCATTATCTCAACAAGCTGCTCCAGAGATACCGGATAAAAACAATTGGTATCTACGCCAACGTCATGTGACTTACCATGTAGTTCCAGCCTACCATGTGAATGTCCGTAAACATGCCAGGAATTGTAATGACTCTGCGGCCAGACGTGCATGGCATAATGGCAGGCAACTATTAGCTGATCGTTCAGTTCCTTTATTCGAAGCTGGTAGATCTGCTGAATAGATTTGTCGTTACGAAGCCAATTATCATGGGAGCCGTTTAGGAAAATATGTTGCCCGTTTAGACGAGCAACATATCTTTTCTGAACTTCTTCCCGGTTCTTGTGCAGGGTAAAATCCCCGGCATGTATTGTTATGTCTTCTGGTTTTACTATCTGGTTAAAGTTACGGATTAGTATCTCGTCCATCTCTTCGCTTGTTGCGAATGGGCGGGTACAGTACTTGATGATGTTAGCATGCCCAAAATGTTGGTCTGCCGTGAAAAAATAATTCATTTCTAAAACCTTACATGCCTCACATATTCCAAACCTAGATCAAAAGGTGAGCCAAGTAGCTCAATATCTGAGTCATATCCCATGTCTTATTCCTCCATTTCTGTTATTTGGTGTAACTGGCCATTTACCAGTGTAAAATTGGTTTTCTTTCCGGTTCGCTTCAGGGTGAACACCATGTAAGTGTAAATTCGTTTTTCTCCGTATTTAGTTGTTGCTTTCACAACCTTTCGGCACTTAACTGTTGCTTTTCCTTTCTTTACAAGTGCGGGCCA
>SKHV01000267.1 GCA_007116765.1 Prolixibacteraceae bacterium
CGAAGAGCAGATTTAAATCATGGAGATTCTGCCTACTACTTTGCCGTGCGGGCCGTAGGTATCAATGGTACGAGATCAGATTTCCACCTTAGTTCAGATTCCAAAGCGAATCTGGAAGGTTGGTACATTATTTGGAAAAACAATGGTAGGTAGTCAGCATTTCTGATAATTCTTTTTTAATTATAATTTTTATGAGGGAAAATATGGTGTCAAAAATTTTTACAATCCTTGCCTTGCTTGCAATAAGCGGAATATGCCAACATGCTGGATGGGATGAGCACATTTCAGATATTCACGTCGGTAAGCATTTAGCTGATTCAGTTACCCAATACGGCATAACGTGGTATTTTGATCAGGAGTATCCTGTCGGGACTTTTGCAAATGGTGATTTCTGGGTAGCTGGAAATCCTGTGGTAATCACCAGAATCACTCCCGATTTTGATGGTTATGATAACGGATGGGAAGTGAATCCGGTTGTTGCTGGGAAGCATGGGTTTCAGAGTGGTTGCTATGGTGAAAACTTTGACCCTTCTTTGGTACCCGCACTGCCCTATAAATCACCAACTAACAAAATTGTATCTGTTGTAAAAACAAAGAGGGCCGATCCGTGGCCACGTAACGGGCGCCCGTGTATAAATATCGCAGCAGTACTGACAATCCTGCCAAAACTCCCTGAAAATCTGGGTAACAATATTTTCAGACCTCCCTATGTCGGAGAAGAAAAACCGTTGTACCGTGTAAGTGATCTGAGGACAGATCTTTTACCCTCACTTGAACCAGTTGGTAATCCTCCGTCAATAGAGTATATCCGTAACCGGTTTTCCAAACTGCGTCTGGATCATAAAGGGCATCAAATTGGAAGATCTTTGCGGCCACAGCAAAGTATGGAAGATTATCAGCCTAAAAATACAACAGATATTAATGGTGGTGCCTTAAGGTTAATGTTGAATGATCCAATTGATATCAAAATGCCGGCACTTATTCAATACGTTCAGGCTGGAATCGATAAAGTTTATACATTGCTGGATGGACAAACCTGGCCCTCTGGTGGCGGCCATCAACCAGGACACATAATTGCAGCATCATTGACTGCAACTCTTCTGGATCATGATGTTGCTAAAACTTTTTTAAAGCAGGCAACATTCTTTCATGCTTCTAACTATCTTTATTCCCAACCCAATGGAGGAAAAACGTTGTGGGGAGAAAAAAGAGCTGAGACTAATTATTGGAGTTATATTGTACAGGGAAGGAGCTCACGCTCAATCATGGATCCCTATGGATTTATCGATGGTGGAATTCCAGGTGATGCATATCAATATATTACTTCTCAATCACACAAGGGTGAAATATTAGCCGCCACACTAATGCCTGTCTTACAAAACGCATGGCCCGAAAGAGATTTGCTTTTAGTAAGAAATTATGCTGAACGATGGGTAAAGCATGGAGTTTGGGCAACACCTGATCCTTGCGCTCCTTTTGATGGTAATCCTAGTAATTTAGGCGTAACTTATGGTCCAGATCCAGATAATCAAGGTATGTGTATATTAGATGCCAGACTATCTTATTATAACAGCCAGACGGATTTTGCTTACCCCGAAGGTGTTGTGGGTGGAAGATTCCCTGAACTCCATGGTACAAAAAAAGACGCTGGGCAGTACAGATGTCCGTTTGTTGCAGCTATGTGGGATACCTACTATGAAAAGTATCGCTGATTAGAAGAGTAGCAAGTTAGGAAATACTTTTGCGTAAGCCTTCGGTAAACTGCGTTTGGCTGCCAGAGCGGAGTTTCGTTTTGATTCCGCTATGGAATATCCGAGGCTCGTTTGCATACCGGCTCGTCTTGTGGCCTGTAGGGAACATGGTGTCATTGCAGAAAAATTGCCTTGGGCTAATGGGAAAGAGCATTCCACATTGGCATTTTAGACATTCCTCTCACACAATGGGCCACGCATTTAAGCTGGACAGAAGTTGCAGCACGGTTTAAGACATCATGGGATATGGTATATGATGCATGCAATAAGGCGTGTAGTCAATCATGGATTAGAACACCGGGACCTTGGGGAAACCGATTCCTTACACTTTGATGAGATAGCCATCGGTAAGGGACAAGATTACGTTACAATGGTTTACCAGATAGACTCTGGCAACAAACGTCTATTATGGATAGGCAAAGGTCGCAAGGCTAAGACATTACTTCGGTTTTTCATGGAATTCGGCAAACTACGTTCAGCTTCCATCCGTTATGTTTGTTGTGACATGTGGAAACTATACTTGAAAGTAATCGCAAAGAAAATTCAACAGGAACTCAACGATTTGGACAGACTCAATATTATGGAAAAGCTCGACACGGCTATAGATGAACAACAATGCAAAAGTAACTATGAGAAAATCCTATGGCTTCCGTCTATGTGAAACCTTGAAATATGGGCTGTATCTAAGGCTGGGAGCATTACCGCTTCCAAATTTAACCCATGAATTTTTCTGACATGCTGCTTTTTTTAAGCTTTCACCTTTACAAATTTAGAAAAGATTGGTGTTATAGCTTCAAAGGATTCTTTTAGGGCTTCAAGTTTGATTATAAAACCACAAAGTACGTATGTTGAAAATCCAGTGAAAGACACTAAAATAACTGAAAAGACCGATGTACTTGGATATATCGAAGATATTAGTAATGTAGCAGCAGCTGCTACTGTAGTGCTTAATGCATATGGTATGGTGTCCGATATCTGAGAAAAAATAGTATAACCTGTTTCTATGGAAGCATAGTAAGAACTTACAAAGAATTGAGTGTACGAAGCGATCCCAAACGCTATGAGCATACCATTAATGCCCCAACTAAAAGAAATAAGTGCCGAAAACAAAATTAAAGAGTTCTTAAAGCACAAAAGTTTTAGATAGAGTGATGAGTTGCCTTTAGCAAGGATGGTACTATTGCGTAAATGCTCAAGAGGCAATAAAATATTTGCAAAACATAAAATTTGAAACAACGGCACACTTGGCATCCAAGTTTCACCTAAAATGATTCTAAATACCCTGGGAGCAATAAGGGCTCCGATCGTAAAGAAAGGGAAAACTACAAATGCAATGCTACTAGATGCCTTGGAAATTGTATGTCGAAATTTTGTTTGGTCATGTTTTAAAGCAGACATGACTGGATAAGCCACCCGTGCAACAATATTCCACATAGCACTTATTGGCAACTGTTGCATTTGTTTTGCTTTGGTATAAAATCCCAACTGGGCAGGTGCAAAGAGTTTACCAATCAAAATGATGTACAGGTTGTCAAAGAGCATTTGAAAAATAGATCCGAGCAATAACTTTGAACCAAAGGCAAACATATTACCTATTGCGCTAAAACTGAAAACAAGTTGAGGGCGCCATTTGTTTACTATCCAGAGAAAAGATGTAACAAGGATACTTCTAACCAGTGTTTGATAAACCAGCGCCCATACACCGAAACCCATATATGCAAAAAAAATCCCAATGATTCCTGACAGAATAGTTGCAGGTAACCCAACTTTTGTTTGAGAACGAAAATTAATGTTTTTAGTTAATAAGACAGTCTGAATTGTTCCGAACGAACTGATAAATACTGTAGCTGATAATGCTCGTATGATTGAAACTAACTCCGGTAGATTGTAAAATTCTGCTACGTAAGGCGAAAATATGAATATTAGTGAAGTTGTAAAAAATCCCATAAATAGGTTGAAAAAGAATACAGAACATTCGTCTACTTTAGTTGCATTTTGATTGTTAATTAGCGCAAGACCAAAGCCGCTTTGAACGAGAACTTTTGATAACTCTGTGATAACCAATGCAATCCCAATAAGACCAAAATATTCTGGAGGTAAAAGCCGAGCCAAAACAATAGAAAAACCAAAGCGGAGAACCTGTTCTCCTGCCTTGTCAATAAAACTCCAGAATAGTGCACGATATGTTTTTTGGCGCAAATTCATTAATAGAAAACTTTTATTTGAATAATGTAAAACAAAAAGATAGCCTGCGAATTACCGGAACAATTTACACACAGAATCTTCTACAGAAACAAGGCTGTTTAAAAAAGTTGTGTATAAAACCACCTCAGTTTCCATCCCGAGGTGTACCCTTACAACCTGGCTTACAAAAAGCAATCGGATTTTTCAATCGTTGAATTGTTCTTGTATTATTTTTTGTAATTAAATGGTAGAGGTTAACTTTCGCTTTTGTGTAACAATATTTGAGTGGGTTTGTGTGTATATGAACGCAAGTGGTGGTAATTGGCAGTTGTTGTTTCCACTTTAGACGAATGTAATTGCACGCACTCCAAAAGGATCGGTCGAATTTTTTAACCGGCAAACTATTGTGAATACAATAATTTTTAACAACATAATTTTCGAACCCCAAAGTTTTTGACTGTAGGCAAATATCCGTTCCGTAAAAGTGGTAACCAGGTAAACAATCATCAAAAGTAAGGAGTGATTTTTTATTCACAACGATTACCATCTCGTCGACAGACAATGCTTTCTCAGGGGTGCCATCAGATCCAAGCACTTTCCCCAAACCGTTTGAGTATACATAACCACAACCTTTTCTATTAAAATTTATGCCATAGCAGCCAATAACTCCCCATTTAATATTTTGTTTTTGAATATTTTCAATATCGGTTACAAGGTTATAATCCCATGCCGTTGGAAGGAATGTATCCTGATGGAGGAACACAACATAATCGTTTACAGCTTCATTTAGGCAAAGGTTGTAAGTTAATGATGCAGATGCGCCTCCTTGTTTAATAATGACTTGATATTTTCCGGATTGAATACATGGAGAAGACAGCATATTTTGTTTAAGTGTAGCCACATTGTTAAAAGCTGTAACAAAAGTTATCATAAGTTCCTCAATTACTTAAAAAATAATTCTTACTTTTTAAACGATATGGTGTGTCTATTTAATGCAATTTGCAATTGCTCTTCAAAAACGAATATGTTTTGCGGCATTCTCATATCAAATGCACCTTTTGGCATGGTGCCTAAAATCCCTTGAAGCCGCATACATCAGAAGTAGTATCGTTTTATAGTCGGTATTAGTTCTTAGGTTTTCTTTAAGTATTTCTTTGGAAGCCACAAAATCACCTATTTGGATATACCTCTTAGCTAGCTTCCTTCGATATGAGCGAATCAATTTATCTGTTGCTTTAAGTTCATTTTTTGTAAGTTCTTCAAGGCAACCTAATTTTTTTAGTATTCCGAGCATTTGGTTCAGTGATTCTTCTGGATGTCGAATTCTTTGGTTAGAAAGATTATCTGTTTCCTCTCTTCTCATTACCTTCACATGATTTTTTATAGATACTAACCATGGACCTTTCATGGCTAATCGGCAAAAAAAATCAAAATCTTCATATAAGCTAAGGTCATTTGAAAATAGATTCGAGTCATCTATACACTTTCTCCTGATCATAGTATTTTGAACCCATGCAAACTGATACTTGAGTTGGCTGCACAAAGGTCGGTGGATGTATAACTCACCATTCACAGGAAAATTTAACTTACGAAATGAAAAAAAATCAGATGTATGCCAATTATTTCTTGTCATCTCCATATTAAGAATGTAGGCAGATGCATCAGGCTGACGTCTCAAGGAATCTACATGTGCCTCGAGTTTTTCTGGGAGCCAAATATCATCTGAGTCTAGAAACGTTATAAATTCACTCGTGGAGTTTAGAATTCCTTGATTGCGCGAAGTTGAGACCCCTTTATTCTCCTGATAAATGTAAATTATCTTTTCACCATATTGGGATAAGACCTGTGCAGTACCATCCGTCGATCCGTCATCAACAACTATAATTTCTTTAGGCTTGTACTGTTGATTCAAAACACTTTCAATAGCTTCAGAGATGTATTTTTCTCTATTGAAAACGGGTATAATTACTGAAATATCGATTGTCATACTTTGTCCTGCTGAACTAATTGTAAATAGGATACTAAACAGCTCTTTTTTTTCTTGGTGCTAAAAAGAACCAATTGATTTATAATTTACCTTTTCGTAATTTCCCTGTTTGATAATATATTCTTCCCCAGAAGCAATAAGTCCAATGTTCAAAATGAAAAAAAGATTGCTTTGGTCAAAATATCCCACTGAAAGAAATGTTATTGTGTGGGAAAAAAGAACGGCTCCAAGGCACCACATGGTGAACTGTTCTGATTTATGTTGGTTGTTGATAGACCGGATGATGTGACCAACATACTTGAATGCTTTTATAATAATAACCATATATAAAGTAACTTGTAGTAATCCACCACGAACAGCCTCTCTTATGTATTGGTTGGTTATATCTGAATGGCGAGGACTCCATGAAACCCCAGTTGGCATCCAGTGGCGGGTATAATCTGTCCCAAACAACCACCATTCATTGAAATATGTTATTGCGCTTGTAATTATTTCTGACCGATGCCATCCAGTGCTTGAACCAGTTATGTCTATGCGGCTGATTAGGTACCAAACTGGTGCTTTCATAAAAATATGCAGTAATAACAATATGATAACAATACCCCAACGAATCATAGGCATCCTATCCCTTACATGCCATGCCGCAATTCCTATGGCAAGGAATATGGCAGACATGACAGGGCCGGAAGATGCACTTGCCCAAACAATAACAAGGCTTCCTGCAACCCCGGTAAAGTAAAGCCATTTGAGTCCATTTTTCTCAAACCAAGATCCTAAAAATATTCCGGCAGTTGTTGCACCTACGGTACCTGCTAATATTGCATGTGCGAAAGCCCCCTGTGCTCGTATTTTGCCATCTCGTATAGTTGGGTATAAAGGCCCCCCAAAATGACCGAGCAAATTAGATGCTGCCATTTGTTCGTAGAACATTAAACATGCTAGTAGAATAATAAATACAGCAATGCCACACATTGTAACCATGAGAGTTTCTTTAGATCTAACAAGTATTCGGAAAGTAAAATAAAACCCTGCTAAATCATATATCTGACCTAAACGATAAGTAAAAGCCAAATCCTCACGTGGTACAAATCCTATTAAGAATACTGCAGCGGTATACACTAGAACAGCTTTGTCCACCATGTTAAGCGCAAAGCCATAAGCTTCATTTTTTATGATAATACGAAAAGTGTACAAAATCAAGAGAACGCGAATAACGTTAAATGAAAATGAACCAATGTGAAGAACCGCAGCACCAGGGATAAGACAGGCAGAAAGAAGCAAAGGTAGAGCTGCAAATTTCCCGGGGATAAAAACAGTAATAGCACCAACAATCATTGTGTAGCTTAGTGTTAAAGAATTCACGAAAACCCGCTTCTATAGTGTTTTCTATTTACTTAACCTCAAGACCATTATTTCGGGAATGTGGTGATGGCAGATCTAAAGTGAATAACTCAAGTACCCGAACACAAAAATGAAAGTTAAAAGTTTTGACAAAACAGTATTGTAAATGTTGTTAAGCTACTGATCAGTAATATTTAAACAGTTCTTTATGGATAGCAGGAATTTTAATTATGTTACTCTTGAGCTGCTCAGCATGTACTTCCAGATTGTTATAGGCATTGTTCACTGTGCCTATTATGCTGTCAACATCCTTGGCATATGCATTTGTAACCAAATCTTCGCAGGATAAAGTCTCATATAAACCGATAAATTTTTTACTGTAAGCTATACCAACTGCAGGAATTCCCTGAGAAAGTGCGGCTATACATGCATGCATCCGTGAACCTATGAAAAAATCACACTGGCCAATAATGTACTTAATTTCAAAGGCATCAAAATGACCTTGCACTATCTGTATGCGATTGTTAGCTTTTGGGGAATATTCGGCGAATACTTTTCGACAGGCAGAGACATCGCTTTCAAAATGATTACTGTCGCCGAAAACATGTGGAATAAGTAGGATATTACATTCAGGTTTAGCTAACAACGTATTTATACACCCATCAATAATCTCCTGATAACTACTTTTCAATCCAAACATATTGTTTTTTGTGTACCCACCGCGGTATAGAAGACCACTTATATTCAGGCCAACAAAAACCTCACTTCTCCCTTTACGACTAAATATGTTCAAGTTTTTGTAATGTAGAGGCTTTTCAGAATTTATCGCGAAAGCCACATCATAACAAAATCTGAAGTTTTCTGGCAATTTCTTTTTGTTCAGATGTTTCTTTAGCTCTTCCAGGCTGGTATAATCCCGTGCGTATACAAGCTTTGAACGGGAAAGGATATATTTTGATAGTAATTTTGCCATTCTGCGATTAAACGGCCCGTAAGTTTGTGGCATCAATACCAGTTTTTTATCGCAAAGTAAAGGTAACAGTAAGGGAAGAGTAACACAGTAAAATCGATGCATACCATAGATATCGCTAAAACTGTCACCACCTGAAATTGAGATGCAAAGGTCACTTTCAATCACTTCTTTCAGTATGCTGTTTCTTAGCAGGAATTTTAAGGGAATTCCTATTCTGTTGAAGAAATTCCAAAGCATAGCAAAGAGTAAAACAGAAAAAATGTTGTTTTTCAGAAAAGAGGTGGTAAACCGCAGTTTGAGTGCTTTGAGTGGTACTGTGTGATTTACCATGTCAATTTTAATGTTCTTGGAGTGATTATTTTTAGCGAAATCAACAATCGAAAACTGTACATTTCTGAAGTTTTCTAAAAACAGTTTCATGCATCCGGCAGTCAGAGCATTTACACCATTATTGGCACTGTTATACTGTGCTCCAATCATGCATATTTTTTTCATTTTTTTTCCTGCAATATCAAAAAATCACTCTGAGTCATTAGTGTTCGATTAATCCATCGTAAAAATAAAGCAAAGAGTCTCGAAGACTTGTGCTGATCCCGCTGCAGGCGGGACGAAGTAGGGACCGAAAAGAAGCCAAATGGTTCAGGAAGAGAATAACCGGACACTACTGGGATCGTAAAATCAAAATCAGAATGTTTTTTGTGGGTGAATATGCACTCACTTATCAATCATGGTTTATCGTGTTCCGGTATTCCTCAGGTCTGAATAGTCTGCGCTTGATAATTCTTTTTGCCGTTGAGACAAGAGATTTAAGTTTTCGGTGTGTTTCTATTCTCCACCATTTTTTCCATAATGGCCGGCCAAAAAATCGGGGAGTAGGAACACCCGCAAGTCCAAGTACAAACAAACGTCCGGCAATCTCTTCCCGTTTGGCTTTCAGATTTTTTTGTGACTTCTCAAGAAGATCGGGGTTGACCTTTCTGACAGAAATGTACCCTTTGTCACGGGCTGCTTCCAAAATTTGTTTTCCTCGTTCTGTACGGACCAAAACCAGTGAATATCCGTCAGTTTCGTTGTTGGGGCTCCGATACCACGGGTCACCGCAGGAGATATCGGCAGTCTCTGCTGTTCCATCCGGGCAAAGATAGCAGCGAAGGGGCCGGTATCTTTGCAGAAAACCCCATGACTCCTTATATGTGGCATATGGAGTAAATTTCAGCTCTCCGGTTCGCCTGATGGCAAAGTTGCCAGGCCAGCCCATTCCTCTGTACCGGAGTTCATGAACTGAGGTTGGAGGAGTTTTATGAGAATCTAAAAGGTTGAGTGTGGCTCGGGTAGAGGGTGTGCCAGCGCAAAATATTCCTATAGCGCACAATAAATTTTCCCTGAGTGCCGGAAAACTTTTCTGTGTATTGCGTAATGATGAGATATCGCATCCTTTACCAATAAAAACAGCAGATTTACTTGTTTCGATATATTTGAAACCATCGCAGGGTGAAGCCGGGGCGTAGCGCGAACCACAAGATTTGGAAATGCCATCTCGGGAAGTATCAAATATTGTACGGTTTAGCCATGGTTTATCTTTATCCGCATTAATATGCACTACTCCATTGGCGCCTTCGTGTTCTAGACAGTAAAGGGAGAGGGCTGTTGCGATTCCACCGGAGGAACCATTGTGCCGTGTGGTTTTATCTGTTGCATAACCTTCCCAAATTTCCAGTACTGGTCCCCAATCCTCAAGAAGTTCTGGAATGGGTGTGGTGTTTGTGTCAATCTTATAAGGGTAATTTGTAAAACCGGAACAGACACTGAGGCATTCGGAGCAATTAACACACGTACCATTCACAACTGGTCGGATGCCGTAATCATAAAAATCATGTAATTCCACAGCCCCATTTTTACAACCATACAAACAGGCGCCACAACCGGTACAGAGTCGCCAGTCGGCTACATCTTTGACTGTTTTTATTTGACGATTCTTCAAAAAGCGCGTATCCCTGTTTATTCTCAAGTCATCATTAAATTATTTGTAAAAAAACAAAGGGGATTGTAAGAAAGATTAATAATGGGCCTTTCTGAAAGTCCAGCATCATTCCTAGCCCGATCTATGCATAAACCAACACTTTAACTTGACAAGGTGCACTCTCTTCTATATAAATTATTGCTCTGGGGGAATTTCTGGAGCTTTTTTGCGTAGCAATCTTACTTCTGTAGCACTTTTCACCTAAAAAGCCCTTAAATGTTTGCTGATTGAATATAGTTATCC
>SKHV01000196.1 GCA_007116765.1 Prolixibacteraceae bacterium
AACTCGATTAATAGTGAATGACTTATTGTTGAATGATTCTAGCCAAAACTCAGCATCAGAGCCTTTCCTGTACTTATTCATATCGCCTAGAAATGCTTTGATTTCATCTCGATAGAGCCCTAATCCTTTTTTATTTTGTGAGTGTACCTGATGCAATGCCTCTAAGGTGTAATCCTTCATTATACTTTGTAGGAATACCGGCCTGGGCTCTTTTTCATGCGGCTTAAGCGATGCATTTTCCATCTCCCAGCGTTCAATCTCGTCTTGATATATTTCAAAGCTTTTCTTATCAATTTTGTCAAGCGGTTCAATGATTGTGCTAAGCGGGTGTGATTTCATTGTTCCGCTTTCGCCTACCGCTACGAACCAGAAAATCGAGGGTGCTATCCACCCGTTTTTGACTCTTAGCTTAATGCAATTTCCGTTCATTACAGCGAACGAATACAGTATAGCTATACTTGTATAGTCTATGTTGTAATTAAGCGTATTATTAAGCTCCTGAATATAGTTTTTTATCCCGTCAGGAAATACGTCAATTGGAAATTTATCCGTTTTTGGTGGCTCGTATTCATCGGTTTGTTTTCGTTTTTCATAGCGTTCAATATCTTTCTCATTAATCATATCTTATCTTGTTAGTAAGTTTCTCGGGTACTTTGCAAACACCGCAATTGATAGCAATGTCGTGGTCTGACATTATTTGATTGTCCGACCTGCTTAACGCTGTTGCAAGGTCTATTCCGTATGTCTCTAATATGTCTAATAGCTTGCGTTCCTGCTTAATCTGCTTGCTTAGCTCTACTTGATGTTTAAATAATTCAAGTTCATACGTGCTAAGGATCTGATTGTACAATTCCGCAATTTCGAGTATCTGCGCCACGAACTTTTTATTGTCCGCGGCACAAATGATTAACTTTTCCCGTAGGAGGTCGGTTGGGATCATGGGGTTTCCTGTTGCTGATTTAATAATAACAATTTGCCTAAATCAATAAATTCAGTTTCATCAAAATCAATAAATGCGAATGTCGATCCTGATGATGTGTTTTTATATGCATTTATGTATTTGTAATAATCATCTTTATCCAGTAATCGTGGGCTCAACCATACGTCATCTATTATCGGGATCTTTATTTTTGTTTTCGGGCATGTAGGCCAAGCTTTTTTAAATTTCAAATTCTCTATCCTGCAAAGTTTCATATTCCTTAAAAACAATAAAACATTTAATCCTAAATCATTTCTTAATGATATATAATTTTCATAGCACAACTTTTCAATACCTGAACTATTCTTTACCTCTATTAGTATTGACTGTTTTGATATTAAGCTTATATCCGGGTAATGTCTGATGAATAAGCTCGTTTTGTCATTCTTATATTTTATATTTTTACCTGCATTTTTACTCCCAGTCATCCTTTCATAACCAGAATATAGAAAATCAATTTGATTTTTGCTTAAAAAGGCAATCAATTGATTTTGCAATTGCTGGCCTTTATTTTTTCTTGCTTCAAAGTTTGTCATATCTCATTCCTTTTTTTATACATCTGTTAATAATATCAATGCAAAATGCTTTGTCTATTTCTGCACTATAGCTAATTCTATCCATATTTTCTGACATTATCAATGTCGTTCCTGAACCTGCAAAAGGGTCTATTATTACATCATTTGGGTCTGTAAACATGTTTATCAAATGTGCCATAAAATCATAAGGCTTCCTTCCTTTATGCCTTGAATCATCTGTTTCGTTTAGTTTAATGCTTATCTCCCAAACGTCTTGTGTAATTTTAGGCTTTACTTTTCCGAAAATAGAAACTTTAATGAAGTTAGCATATCCACATTTGCCGTGTGTCATCCCGTTTTTTATC
The DNA here is from genome assembly GCA_007116765.1 of Prolixibacteraceae bacterium. GTDB lineage: Bacteria > Bacteroidota > Bacteroidia > Bacteroidales > Prolixibacteraceae > Roseimarinus. Next base: position 1,860 of record SKHV01000196.1, read on the forward strand.
CAGCATGCCATCTCCCACCAATAATTCATGTTTGTTTCTCTGTAAAAATTAAAGGCATTCCATCCGCCCGGCGTAATTGCGATTGTGTCTGCATAGTCCTCTAAATAATCAAGTTGCCATTTAAAATCCTTATCCCACTCGTCTACGCCTGCATTATACGGGGGGTCGGCAAATGCGAACTTTGCCTCTGTTAACCTTCCTTTAAATTCATCATCTGTATTATTGCCGAAATAAAGATACTGACTTCCTATTCTATGCCATCCCGGTTGTATATCATTTAGCAAAATTGATTCTTTTCCTGATTCTTTTTCTGCTTTGCTGACTGCCTCTTGTATTTTTTGTTTTTCTTCAATTTTCTCCTGTTTTTTTACCTCTTTATAAGCCTGATTAATGGTCGTTTCACCGCTTTTGACTTTCTCTTTTACTTCTGGTTTCGCCTGCTTCCAGACCTTGTCAGCCATTGCAACTTTGCCGGTACTCCAGCCTAAATCTTTTGCTATTTCATTTCGGGTGTTGTGGCTGTCCTGCTCGGATTTTTCATTTTTAACATCGCTTTTGTCAATAGTTGACAAAAGCGTTTTTCCCGGAGCGGTTTGTCCGTGCGATTGCTTCTCTCTACCCTTTTTCGCTAATATCTCTTTCTTAGTTTGTGCCAGCTCAAACTTCCAACCATCGGTAAGGTTTCGCCTGCCTTTCTGATTGTCAATCATCCATACTTTTGCATCATCATCATCCTGAAAATCTTTTTCAAGTGTTTCAAAAGTAAGGCTGTTTTTTTGCGCAATAGTGTAGCGGTTATGCCCATCTATAATAACGCCGTTCCATGTTATTATTGGCTCTCTTATGCCCTCTTTGATGCAACCTCTTTCGAGTGTTTGAAATTCATCCGGAGTAAGTCCGGGGATTAACTTTTTAAATTCTTC
>SKHV01000235.1 GCA_007116765.1 Prolixibacteraceae bacterium
ATTGAAGCAATAATAAGGAAGTCGAAATTCGACGATGTAAAAGAGGCCTTATCTGAAGCAGGTATCGATTTCTTTTCTTTCTGGGATGTGCGAGGTATTGGAAAAGCTCGTCAGGGCAGAGTTTATCGTGGTATTAGATACGATACAAGTTCTATCGAACGTACGAAATTATCAATAATTGTGCGTGATAAAAATGTGGAAAAAACGGTGCTGGCCATAATGAAATCTGCACGAACCGGCGAAATTGGTGATGGTAAAATCTTTATTGTCGATGTGGCCGAATCGTACAGAATACGGACAGGTGAGTTTGGAGATGAATCACTTTACATTAAAGAAGAAGAAGATTAATGACCAAGTGTTTCATTTAGTTAGAAAAGAAATAAAGTATTAATTGAATAAAATTTGACAACATGGAAGAAACTTTACAAGGCCTGCAAATAGGCATAGATAACATGTGGTTACTGATTGCCGGATTTATGGTAATGTTTATGCAACCCGGTTTTGCTTTGGTTGAGTCAGGATTTACACGCTCAAAGAACACGGCAAACATTTTGATGAAAAACTTAATGGACTTCTCCATAGGTTCTATATTGTACTGGACTATTGGTTTTACGCTTATGTACGGCGACTCGATTGCCGGATTTATTGGTTCTCCAAGCTTGTTTTTTATGAGCGACGGATATGGTGATTATTCTGATTATGCCGACCTGTTTTTCCAAACAGTGTTTGCCGCAACGGCTGCAACAATTGTTTCGGGAGCTATGGCTGAACGAACGGAGTTTAAATCTTACCTGATTTTCACAATTGTGATAACTGTTTTTATTTATCCAATTTCAGGTCACTGGACCTGGGGTGGTGGTTGGTTAAGTGAACTTGGGTTCCACGATTTCGCAGGTTCATCAATTGTACACTCTGTTGGTGCATGGGTAGGTTTGGCCGGTGCAGCGATGATTGGTCCACGTTTGGGTAAATATGGTAAAAACGGAAAACCTAACGCAATTCCAGGCCACAACCTAATGTTGGGTGCACTGGGTGTGTTTATTCTTTGGTTTGGATGGTTTGGTTTCAACCCCGGCTCACAACTTGCTGCTGCCGGCACCGACAATGCAGTAGCTATTGGTCATATAGCCGTTACTACAAATCTGGCTGCTGCCGGTGGTGCTATTACAGCAATGATAGTTTCTTGGTTAAGATATAAACGTCCTGCTCTTTCTATTTCACTTAACGGTGCTCTGGCCGGTTTGGTAGCAATTACCGCAGGTGCCGATACTGTAAACCCTGTTGGTGCTGTGCTGATTGGTATTATGGCAGGTGCAATTTTACCTTTTGCAGTTGAATTTTTCGACAAAATATTGAAGGTTGACGACCCCGTTGGTGCTATATCTGTTCACGGTGTAGCAGGTGCATTTGGTACATTGGCCGTGGGCTTGTTTTCAACCAGTAGTGGTTTATTCTACGGGCATGGAGCAGAGCAATTGGGTATTCAGGCTGTTGGTGTTCTCGCCTTTTTTGCATGGGCTTTCGGTACCGGTTTGCTATTGTTCTATATATTGAAAAAAGCTGGTGTATTGCGTGTGTCACGACGTATTGAAGAAGAAGGTCTCGATGTATACGAGCATGGAGAAACGGCGTTCAACTAGTTTAGTTAGTATCAGAAAACAGATGATAATTGTGCTTTTTTAAATAGTTTAGTTTTAACTCAATTATAATCAGAAATAATCCCGATTGAGTTATCCGTTTCCCTAAAAGAGGCTGCTTATTTTCGTAAGCAGCCTCTTTCTTTATGTTTTTTTTTATTTTATAAAGTATAGATAAGCCCTAAGCTAAAATTCAATGTTTTTATAGGAACCTCAATGTTTTGCATTTTAAGTTCTTCTTCAACTTGGTATGTTTCGTTATTCATAATATAAGTAACGTGCCTGTGCTTGTGCTTAGTTTGGAAATACGAAGCAGTAAGTTTCAGTTGTATGTTTTCGTTAAATATTAATCGAAAACCGGCATCGGCCATAAGCGGTAATGAGTAATTTACCTTTCCAATATTTTCAGATCGGATTGATTGTTTTTTTTCGGAATCGCTAATAATCATGCTTTGTGCAGGTATAGATGAAATATTGAGCCCGGAAAAAATTGCACCTTCGAGGTAGAATTTATTCATTATTATGGGATAATTAAGCTTTATGCCCACTAGTGGAGTTGACCATTGCCAGTAATCAATAGTGGTTTTTAACGAATCTTCATCAAAATAATCGCCCACGTTTTGTTTTAGCCAATCGTATGTTTCGGTTTTGTTTATCGGGCTCATCCCGAAATGAAACCTGCCCGACACCGCAAAGCGGTTATGGAAGTAGTAATCGCCATCGAAATTCAGTGAGAAACCGCTTTCGGCAAAACCGGCATTCAGGTTTTCGTTATTCATCGAGGCAAATTGATGTAATGGATATACCGGTCCCATTGATATGCTTGCTTTAAAACCTTGCTTGGCAAAAGTGCTTAAGGCCAATATAAGTGTGCCTGTTGTAAGAATAATTTTTAGTCGTATCATGCTAATTATAAGTGTTTAAATGCTGAATGTGTTATGATGTTTTATTTCTTTGTTAATAATGTTAAGTTTGAATAAACCGAAATAAAGTTTATTTTTTTTAGTTTTGGTAAATATATGAATTCCGCCTGTAACAACCGATAAATTCAGCTTTATGGCTTTAAATTACATATGGATTTTCTTTTTTCTGACTGCTTTTGTAGTTGCCTTGGTAAAATTACTTTTTTTTCAAGACTATCAGG
>SKHV01000141.1 GCA_007116765.1 Prolixibacteraceae bacterium
AGCGTACTCGACGATTGGCCTAAATGTACATAGCCCAGCCCAACGTTTTGTAGTGGTAGTAAGCGTTTTATAATCTTTTTCTCAATGTTTTCGCTTCCTTTCTCAAATAGAGCAATTGCTTCGTCAATGGTCATTTCTAGCAGGTCGAAAATGCTATTGTTTTTGTATTTGACTTCAAGAATGTCTTCTTTGAAACGTTTACCGCCACAACTTTCGCAGGTCAAATGGATGTCGGCCATAAACTGCATTTCCACTTTTATTTGTCCTTCGCCCTGACACTCGTCGCAACGGCCGCCATCTACATTAAAAGAAAAATGTGATGGCTTAAAACCGGCTATTTTTGCGCTCTGTTGCGATGCATAAAGGCTCCTTATTTCGTCGTATGCCTTTAAATAGGTAACCGGGTTCGAGCGTGACGATTTGCCAATCGGGTTTTGATCCACGAATTCAACAGCGTGAATAAGATGTATATCGCCTTCAATTTTATCGTGCATTCCGGTGCGTTCTCCATAGCCGCCAAAACGCTTGGCCAATGCCGGGTAAAGCACTTGTTTTACCAGCGACGATTTCCCTGAGCCACTAACACCGGTAATCACAGTCATTACATTGAGTGGAATTTTAACATCAATGTTTTTCAGGTTATTTTCACGTGCCCCTCGCACTTGTATGTAATTATTCCATTTTCTGCGCTGTGTTGGAATGTCGATGCTTTGTTTGCCAGAAAGATAAGCTGCGGTTAAGCTTTTGGTGTCTTTCTGAAGTTGTTTTTGAGTGCCAACAAACATGATCTCGCCCCCGAGTGTGCCGGCAAACGGGCCAATATCAATTACCATGTCGGCAGCTTTTATAATGTCTTCGTCGTGTTCAACCACAATTACCGTGTTGCCCAATTCGCGCAGTTTTTCCAATACCGAAATGAGGCGGTGAGTATCGCGTTGATGTAGGCCAATGCTGGGTTCATCGAGTATATAAAGCGAACCAACCAACCCGCTTCCAAGCGATGTAGCCAGGTTTATACGTTGCGATTCTCCCCCCGATAATGTGGAGGAAAGACGGTTAATAGTTAGATAGCCCAGACCAACATTGCATAAAAAATCGAGCCGGTTGTTAATTTCTTTCAAAAGGCGTTGCGAAAGTTTTTGTTCGCTTTCTGAAAACTTCATCTTGCCGAATAACTGTTTAAGTTCTGCAATGGGCATAAGCACAAGTTGCTGCAACGATGTATGGTTAATTTTTACATATCCGGCCTCTTTTTTCAATCGTGAGCCTTTGCAGTCGGGGCAGGTAGTTTTGCCCCTGTAGCGCGCCATCATGACTCGGTATTGTATTTTGTAGCTGTTCTCTTCGAGGTGCTTGAAAAAAGAATCCAATCCGTTGAAGTGGCGATTTCCTTTCCAAAGTAATTCACGGTATTTTTCGGCAAGTTCGTAGTAGGGTTTATGCACCGGAAAATTGAAGTGATGTGCATTGTTTATCAACTGGTGTTTCCATTCCGACATTTTTTCACCTTTCCAGCAAGCAACCGCATCGTCGTAAACCGAAAGGTTTTTATTGGGAATTACCAGATCTTCGTCAACGCCTATTACTTTGCCGTAGCCTTCGCATTTTGGGCATGCTCCAACGGGATTGTTGAAGCTGAACATATTGACCGATGGCTCTTCAAATTGAATGCCGTCGAGTTCAAATTTGTGCGAAAAATGCTCTTCGCTTACCGTGTCGTCGGGGTTAAATACTTTTACAACACAAATGCCATGACCTTCGTTGAACGCAGTTTGCACCGAGTCTGAAATTCTGCTGACACTGTCGTCGGAATTATTAATCATTATGCGGTCAATCACAATATTGAGTTTGCCGCTGTTTTTTTTCAGGTTGATTAAGCTGTCGGATGAGTCGATTTTGATTATTTCATTGTTGAGTTCGAGGCGGGTAAACCCCTGTTGGAACAATAAGCCAATTTCCTCTTCATCTTTACGGTTATGATGTGTGTGGAACGGTGTAAGCAACAATGCCCTTGTTCCTTCGGGGTACGACATGATGTAGTTTACCACGTCGCTTACGTCGTGCTTTTTTACTTCGTTTCCCGAAACCGGCGAAATTGTTTTTCCCACACGCGCATACAGTAATTTCAGGTAGTCGTATATTTCAGTCGAAGTTCCTACTGTTGAGCGGGGATTGCGGGTATTCACCTTTTGCTCAATTGCAATGGCCGGTGGAATACCTTTTATGAAATCGACTTCGGGTTTGTTAATTCTGCCTAAAAATTGGCGGGCATACGACGATAAACTTTCTACATAGCGTCTCTGGCCTTCGGCATAAAGAGTGTCAAAAGCAAGGGTTGATTTGCCCGAACCCGAAACACCGGTTATCACAATCAGTTTGTTTCGGGGTATTTCTAAATCTATGTTTTTCAGGTTGTGAAGCCTTGCTCCTTTTATGTATATATTTGTTGAAAATGGTATTTGAGCTGACATTTATCAAATAATTATTTGTACGTTTAATAAAATTACTTATTTTTGAGCAAAGTTAACAAATTGTTTCACCATTTAAACGATAGGAGATTACTTATAGAAACAACTCTACCTTAAATTAATATATAAATAGAAGGTAATGATCGACAGGAAAAAACTGGACGATAATGAGTTGATTCAATCCTACTTGAATGGTGATTTTCCATCACTCGAAATCCTCATTAATCGGTACAAAGACAAAGTTTTCACCTATATTTTAATTACGGTGAAGAATCATCATTTGGCTGAAGATATTTTTCAGGACACATTTATCAAAGTCGTAAGGTCGCTCAATCGTGGAAAATATACCGACAGCGGAAAGTTTGTTTCGTGGGTTACACGTATTGCTCACAATCTTATTATTGACCATTACAGGCGTGAGAAAAATTTGAATACTTATTCAAATGACGGCACTGAAGTGGACTTGTTCAATTCGTCGAAGTTTTCAGATGAAACTATTGAAGACATGATAATTCACGAGCAAATTTTGAACGATGTGCGCTATTTAATTGACGAGTTACCCGACGATCAGCGCGAAGTGGTTATGATGCGACATTATGTAGGTTTAAGCTTTAAAGAAATTGCCGAGCAATCTGGTGTGAGTATCAATACAGCACTGGGACGTATGCGTTATGCCTTGATTAATTTGAGAAAGATTATTGAGTCAAAGGGATTGGTGCTTACCAAGATTTAAAAAAGATACATTTTTGTATAATAAAAAATCATAGCTGTCGTTTTATAGATTATAAGAATCAAAAAAAAACGATTATGCCTATGATTAAAATTTATACTCTTGAAATTTTATTAGGTAAGCAATTGAAGCAAAGTAATTTATTTTCAAACAATTGTTTACCCGTTAGAAATGTAACAAAAGCACCCGACAGATGTGTGGAGCATGTATTAAGCTTTGCTCGCTCGTATAAGGTTGCAAAAAGCAAATCGGCAGGCAATGTCGAGATGGTAATGAATTAAAAAATCGAACGACTGTCATTTCCGGCAGTCGTTTTTTATTAGTAGCTATATGCCGAAAAATGTAAATCAATTTTTTGTGCGCACATTACTTTGTGCTGCATTTTTTTTATTCGTTTTTGAATCAGGCGCAAGCGAGGTGTGGAAAAATGAATATTATTCGGTGTATAGTCATGCAAATTACACTCAGTTCAAGGGCATGAATCAGAAAATCGATATCGACAATATTGATGTTGGACTGATAAATGCGGCTATTTTTTTCGAAACCAATAAACAGCGTCACAAGCACCGTGTTCCGGTATTAAAGTATAATGCCCAACTTGAGATTGTAGCACAGGCACATTCAGCCGATATGGTGAAATACAATTTTTTCAGTCATACAAGTGTAGTAAAGGACAAGCAATATTTAAGTGACCGATTAAAGCGTGAGGAGTTTAAGTTTTCAGTGTCGGGTGAGAATTTGAGTATGCGCTTTTTGCTTCAGTTGCGCGAAGAGCCATATTATCCACCTTCGTCGGGAGGTAGTTTTAGACGTCTCGATGGTTCAGAGATAGAAATGCACACCTACGCAAGCTTTGCAGCCGAAGTAGTTAACGGGTGGATGAATTCGCCTCCGCATAGAAAAAATATTCTGGATACCGATTATGAGTTGCTTGGGTGTGGTTCGGAATTGTTTTTCGAGGGCAGGGGTGTTGATGCAGTACCCGGAATGAAGTGTACACAATGTTTTGCCACAAAGTAAGTTCAATATTTTACAAGCCTACAATTAAGTACAAGGCAAGTATTAACCCGAATATAATACTGAAAATACTAATTTCGAAGGCACGTACAACGATAATGGTTGTAATATTCTGAGAGTAATTTTCTTTCACGATCAATAATCTTTTCTAACTTAAATAATAGCACAAAGCTAAGCACTAGTTTTGTGATTCAGGTAGATTTTTTTTTCGATCAGAGGGGAAAAATAAACAATTATAATTCTGAGGTGAATTTGAAGCGTATTTCTTTGAAATCTTGCTGAGCCATATCCAAAATGAAAGAGGAATCGGCCATGAACACATCTCGATTTCTTTTGTCTTTAGCCATGCGTTGTACTTTTCGCTTTTTGAATTCCTCCATAATTGCAGTGTTATCGCTTTCAATCCAGCAAGCTTTGTACATTTGGATAGGTTCAAATCTGCATTTTGCGCCATATTCGTGCTCCAAGCGGTATTGTATAACTTCAAACTGTAGTTGTCCCACACAGCCAATTATTTTTCGGTTGTTTAACTGGCTTGTAAAAAGCTGGGCAACCCCTTCGTCCATTAGTTGATCAATGCCTTTTTCAAGCTGTTTCGATTTCATCGGATCGGCATTCTCGATGTACCGGAATAGCTCAGGAGAGAAGCTCGGAAGCCCTTTAAAATGTAGGTCTTCACCCTGGGTTAGCGTGTCTCCGATTATGAAGTTCCCTGTATCGGGAATACCAATAATATCGCCCGGAAAAGATTCTTCAATGATTTCTTTTTTAGAAGCCATAAAAGCAGTAGGAGCCGACACCCTGAATGTTTTATTCAGTCGCATGTGCTTGTACACTTTGTTGCGCTCAAACCTGCCCGAACATACTTTCACAAAGGCTATGCGGCTACGGTGATTGGGGTCAATGTTAGCATGTATTTTAAATACGAAGCCTGAAAATGATTCTTCGTATGGGTCAACTATTCGTTCCTGTGCTATAATAGGTTGAGGCCATGGGGCAATTTTTACGAATGCATCGAGCAACTCCTGTACTCCGAAATTATAAAGTGCACTTCCAAAAAATACTGGAGCCATATTGCCTTTAAGGTATTCTTCTGTATCAAATTCGGGATAAACGCCCTCAATTAGTTCCACATCTTCGCGCAGTCTGTCTGAATCTATAGTTCCAAGCCATTTTTCCAATTCGGGGTCGCTCAGGTCGTTGAATTTAATGCCCGGATCGATTTCTTGAATATTGGGGCTAAACAACTGAAGAGTTGAATTGAATAGGTTATACACCCCTTTGAAGCCGGGGCCACTGTTTATAGGCCAGCTTAACGGGCGTGTAATTATTTTAAGCTGTTCTTCCACATCTTCGAGCAGGGTAAAGGTGTCGTCGGCCGGGCGATCCATTTTATTTATGAAAATAATTACCGGAGTTTTTCGCATGCGGCAAACGTTCATTAATTTCTCGGTTTGAGGTTCAACCCCTTTTGCTGCATCGATAACAATAATCACGCTATCAACTGCAGTTAGGGTTCTGAATGTATCTTCCTGAAAGTCCTGGTGCCCCGGGGTATCTAAAATATTGACTTTATACCTGCTGTACTCGAAGCCCATTACCGATGTGGCAACAGAAATACCTCTCTGGCGTTCTATTTCCATAAAGTCGGATGTAGCCGTTTTTTTTATTTTGTTGCTTTTTACGGCACCAGCCACGTGTATGGCACCACCAAACAAAAGCAGCTTCTCGGTCAATGTAGTTTTTCCTGCATCGGGGTGGCTTACTATTGCAAAGGTTCTTCTTCTTTCAATTTCACTATTCAAACTCATGCTAAAAATTTCAAATTTGAGTGCGCAAAAGTAACAGTTACAATTTAAAAATGAAGTACATGTTGCATTTAAAGTTGAGGTTTTGGTTTTTATTCATTAAATTTCACATTCCTTTAGTGTAACACCATCTATTGTATATGATAAGAAATCCAAATATTGAGGCAATTGACATTATCAAAGACAAAATTATCAATGCTTTACTGATAGTTTTTGCAGTTATTGCATTGCCTTTGTTGTACTTGTCGCTTTCTCGCTCGGTTGTTACCGGATGGTTGCCCGTTTATTATCTTCAAACCGTTATTTTTATTGTGTTTTTATTTCTTTTCCTTTTTCGCAATAAGCTTAATTATAAGCGAAAAGCATTGTTTTCATCATTCTTATTATTGGTTTTATGCCTAAGTGGCTTGCAATGCTTAGGCCTTTTTTCGGGCATAATGGTATTTTTCATTTTACTTGCAGTATTGACTTCCTTATTTTTGGGTAGAAAATACGGTTACTGGGCTTTGTTTCTAATATTTATGTCGTTTACTACCTATGCTGCTTTGTATGGATTTGGATTTTTGGATTACCGTTTCGATTTATACAATATGATAAACATGAGGAGTTTATGGATTTCTCAAGGTGTAATACTGATTGTAGTTGCCTATAGCATAATTGTGATTGTAACCCGCTTCGAAATTGCATACAATGTGTTGCTGAAGAAGTCGGCTCAGCGCGAATCGGAATATCGCTTGCTTTTTGAACAGGCAGCCGAAGGAATTGTAATATTCAACCGCGAAGGGAATATACTGATGGTAAATGATTACTTCAGGCGAATATCGGGATATTCAAACCATGAGCTAACAGGAAAAAGTATTCTGATTTTTTTTCCTGAAAAACTTCATCGTTTTGTAAAACCTGTGCTCAGGAAAATATCTATCAGGCCAAGCAGCTTCTCAAATCAGGTGCTTCTTCATAAAAGCGGAGAAATTCGCTTTGTTGATGTGCGATCGGTTTTATTGCCCGACGGAAGATTTCAGGCTTTGCTAACCGATGTAACTAAGCATAAGAAAATAAAAAAAGAAATTGAAGACAAAAAAGCTTTCGAAAAAAGTTTAATTGAAACATTACCGGGAGTGTTTTATGTTTTTGAAAGCTATGAAATGCTAATTCATTGGAATCAGGGATTATTGAATCTTAGTGGTTATGACGAATCTGAAATTAAGAAAATTCATCCGAATCATCTGTTTGTTAATGCTCAGCACGAAATCGAAAACTCTTTAATGTGGCAATCCCGAAATAAAGATTCTGCATTTTTCAGAGCCGATTTAATTACGCGGAATAATGAGAAAGTACCACTTTATCATTCTTCCATAAGTTACGAGCGAAACGGTAAAATATACCTCATGGGAATGGCTTATGATATCTCAGGCTTGGTTAAAACTGAGCAGGCATTGAAAGACAGCCAAGAAAACTTCAAAAATATATATAACAATACCAGCGATGCAATTTTTATATTTAACCATAATTTTGAACTGCTTTCTGCCAACGAAACATTCTTTTCATTAACCGGTCTGAAAAACGATGATTTAAAAAAAATAAATGTATTTGACTATGTGTTCGATTACAAGTCATTGACAAAAGTTGCTGCTGCGATTAACCAGTCGAAACGAGGCAGAGTAATTGTAGCAGAATATGCGATAAAAAATGTGAACGGAGAAACGTTCCCTGTTGAAGTGCGTAGCAGGCGCATTACATACAAAGGGCAGCCGGCAGTAGTTACTTCTTTTAACGATATTAGTGCACGTAAAAACCTCGAAAAGAAGGGATATGCTTTATCAGTAAAAGCCGAAGAAGATGAGCGTGGACGTATTGCAAAAGATTTGCATGATGGACTGGGTCCTTTGCTTTCAACATGCAAAATCTATCTTCATAATCTTAAAAACATTCAGTTTTCACCAAAAGAGATGAACTCTTTTGTAAAACTGTCGGAACTTATAAACGAATCTTTAGCCGGAGTTAGGGAAATATCCAATAACCTGAGCCCTCACGTTTTACGCAATTTCGGGCTGGTACATGCTTTGACTGTTTTTCTGGATAAGTTTTCGGCTTATAACGAAATCATGATTGAGAAAAAATTCGATGCCTCAGGGAAATACGAAGAAATTGTAGAAATCACGTTATACCGAGTTGCGACCGAGTTACTTAATAATACATTAAAACACTCTGGCGCCAACAAAGTATTGGTTGAATTGAAAGAAAAGAAAGGACACTTGTTTTTTAAATATACCGACAATGGTAAAGGATTTGATTTTGATGCCGTTGAAAAAAGGAAACATGGTCTTGGATTGTATAATATTGAGGCACGAATCAAATCAATTGGAGCCTCAATGGTTTATAAAACCGAAGAAGGTAAAGGAGTAAAAGTTGAAATAGAAACAAGCACTCAGTCATGATAAACATTGTAATAGTAGAAGACCACACTTTGTTCAGGGAAGGCTTGAAAAGCCTGCTCGAAAACAATCCGGCATGCAAAATAGTTGCCGAGTTCTCTAACGGAAAAGAATTTGTTGATGCAGTGTTGGAAATTAATGCCGATTTGGTGTTAATCGATATTGAAATGCCTGTCATGAATGGTATTCAGGCCACTTTTGAAGCAAAAATGAAAAATCCCGACCTTCGTTTTATTGCCCTTTCAATGTACAGCGAGCAGCGCTACTATTACGAAATGATAAAAGCTGGCGTATCGGGTTTTGTGCTTAAAGAAGCAACAACCGATGAACTTGACAAAGCAATTAGCGACGTGATGAACAATCATAGCTATTTTTCGCCCAGACTTTTGCAACAGGTGGTGTTAAACATTCCCCAGATGGAAGCTAAAGAGCGAATAATTAAAAAGCTTGAACTAACCGAACGCGAAATTGATGTGTTAAATCTGATATGTAAGGGCATGTCAAACAATGAAATTTCAGAAAGTTTATTCATAAGTGTAAAAACTGTCGAAACTCACAAGTCTCGTTTGCTTAAAAAAACAGGAGCAAAAAACAGTACGGGACTAATACTTTTTGCCATCAAAAATAAAATTATTGAGCTTTAGGCTGTAAGGGTTTTCCCTTATTTCAATTCAGTATAATTCATTATTTATTCAGGATAAATACTTACAAGGTAGCGCAAATAAACCTCTAATTTTATATAAAATATTTTTTGAGCATGGCAAATACCTTTAAAGTAATTATTGTTGACGATAATTCAGCATTTTTAGAAGGCCTTACATCATTAATAGAAACCGACAATAAATACGAAGTGGTAGCAACTTATACTTCAGGCGATGAGCTTCTGAAATATGATAAGCTAAACACTGTCGATTTATTATTGCTTGATGTAGAAATGCCGGGACTTGGAGGTATTAAAACAGCTCAATTAATCAATTTTGATTATCCACGTATTAAAATTATTGCTATTACCATGTATCAGGAAAAAGTATACCTCACTCAGCTAATTGAGTCTGGTTTCTTAGGTTTTGTGAATAAAACCAATGTTTCGGAGGAATTATTCGAAACTATAGACCGAATAATTAAGGGCGAATTGTGCTTCCCCTAAAGTATTGATTAAAAGCATGCCACTTTTATTGATTAATGCTGATTGAATCGTTTGAAATTCCAGAGGGGAGAATGGCTGGTGCAAAACCAACAATTGTGTTTTAATCATTTATCATATCGGGTCTGATTTTTTGTGTAAGTTCCAATGCCTTTTCTTCTCTCCATTCGTTAATTTTTTTGTCGTTGCCCGATAAAAGCACTGTCGGAACTTCCCATCCTTTATAATTTGCCGGTCTGGTATAAACCGGTGGGCTCAAAAGCCCGTCCTGATGTGAATCGGTCAAGGCCGAAGTTTCATCACTCAATACTCCGGGTATTAAACGCAAAACACTATCAACCAGCACAGCTGCCGCTAATTCGCCCCCGGTTAGCACATAGTCGCCTATTGATACCTCTTTGGTAATGTATTGATCTCTGATGCGCTGATCAACTCCCTTGTAGTGTCCGCATAAAATGATAATGTTTTCTGCCATTGACAGTCTATTGGCCTCCTTCTGGTTCCAAACTGTTGCATCGGGGGTCATGTAAATAATTTCGTCGTATTGTCTTTCGGAGGTAAGTTTCAGAATGGCTGTTTCAATGGGCTGAACCATCATAACCATACCCGCGGCACCGCCAAATGCATAATCATCAACCGATTTGTGTTTATCTGTAGAAAAATCCCTAATGTTATGAAGGTGAATTGATGCTAAACCTTTCTCAATAGCTCGCTTGATCATTGAATGGTTGAAAGGGCTTTCGAGTAAATCAGGGAAAATGGTCAATATATCGATGCGCATAACTACATTTTTTTGCAAATATATAAAAAACAAGCAGGCTTAGCTTATTTGTTTTCTTCCTTAATAATATATCTCGGCAATAATTGAGCATAAATCTTCTGAAAAACAGGGCA
>SKHV01000302.1 GCA_007116765.1 Prolixibacteraceae bacterium
CAGGTTCATAAGTATACATTACTTGTAGATAATTCTATGGAGATGTGTAAAGAAGCAAAAAAACGTGGGCTTCGTTATGTTGTTTGTGGAGATGCCTGCTTTTTACCTTTTAAAGACAACCGTGTTCATTTGACCTATTCAATTGCTGCATTTCATCATATTGCACAACCGCAAAAGGTGACAAAGGCTATTCAGGAAATGTACAGAATGCTGAGAGGTGGAGGAACAATGGTTATTATGGATCATAACGGACACAATCCCTACTGGAAATTTTTGATGCGCAGAGTGCCTCAGGATACCGGTATGGAACGGATAATTGGCTATAAGGAGTTCTGCTGCAATCTTTCAATGCTGAATGGTTCCTTGCGCCATCGGTATAGTGGTTGGGTAATAGATTTTTTACCTCCATTTATGATGAGGGTGATGAGAACAGTGGAGCGGATAATGGAAGCGCTTCCATTAATCCGCCGGCTGGGAGCACATCATTTTTTTATATTTACTAAAAAGAACTATGATGGTTTGATGTGATATGGCATGTGATGTATAGGTTCTTGGGTGGGGAATCCTTTTTTTTCCGCAGACTGTATACCCGCCAAACATTACCAACCCAACATTCCAGGAGTCACGGTTGAGAAAAACCGGGATATAAATGACCAATGCCGCTATAGAGAACCGAAATCGATATTCCTCAGCAGAATAACAAAAAGGAGAATAGAAATTCCATACGTGAAAAATACACCGGGTGTAAAGTTTTTATCTTTTCTGCCGCTTATTGCAGATGCCTTCGATTGATTTGCTATCTGAGACGATTCTATATCGATTATATTCACCTTATACACTCCCCATGTTGTCGATCCCTATTAAGCTTAAACAGAAATACCCCGCCACTCTCTTTTACTTTAGAAAACCCGGTTTTAATGACCCTCGGTATGGTCTGAGAGATATAGCTTGTATCTCCATAGAAAAGAGAAACTCTGTCTGTAGTATCAATGCATATATATTCCACTTTGCCGATGTCCAATTTATCTATTGTCATAGGTCGTGGAAATACATAACAGTATCGTCTGTGAGTGAGATGTGGTGCGATATGTTCTGATACAGAAACTGGGGCATCTGAAGGTATCTCTTTGATTATTTCTGATATGGTTAATGCTTTTTCGTCTCTGATATATCTATCCTGCTCTCTCCAGAAACGATGGCCTAAAGGTGTGGGCCCATATGCAAATGATGCAATAGCTGCAGAAACAAGCGATAATCTAAGCAGATATTCTATATTCAATCTGCTCTTTAATTTTGAAATCCTTGTCTCTTTTTGCAATCCGTATATAAATGCTATAAATAAAAATGGCACCCCAGGTCCTGGGCGGTGATTAAAAATATCAAGCCCTGCCATTAGGTCTTTTAACAGGATTGGGAAGAATCCGAACAGATACCCAAATGCTCTGAATGGAGTAATAAACAGTGGAAAAAGAAGGTAGAAAAGATTTTCCATATTATGATGCGTCATTAGAGTATTAACAAACTGACCCGGGTTCCGTATAGCAAACAGCACTATGCTACTTAAACCCTTTTCACCTCCAATTTCACCGTAATTAACTCCTAATAATGCGGATTCTTGTCCCGAATTAAAAGCTGGAATTATCACGTACAATGATACCAGAAAATAGACGGTTCCAAGAGCAGATGTCAGGATCGCAGTCTTTTTATCTTTGTGCATTGTAAAAAGCGTTAACCCAAAGCCAACAACTGCCAATGCAACATACTCCTTGCATAAGAGAGCAATGAAAAGGAAAAACCAGTACAGTACTTTTTTATCCTTGATGTAATACAGATAGGATAACAACAAAAAAGGTATTGCCAGTATATCCCCATGAAAATCTTTCATTGCCATAAACTGTAATGAGGGAAAGAGTGCAAAAACAAACCCTGTCATTACAGCCTTCTTTTGGTCCTTTAGAATCAATAACGCTATTTTATAGATAATAATTATTGAAAGAGCACAGAGCAGAACCTGTGAGATAAGAAGTATTCTTGGGTCTGCATAAAGTCTGTATATTGCGGCAAAAAATAGGTAGATCGGTTCGACATGCACATATAAACGTGACATATTACTGAATGGCGGATGCATAGTCGTACTCTCCAGCCAGTTTCCTCTGGAACTGTTCCATATTGCCTGGTCCATGTTTCCAAGATCAAACATTTTGGAGTTAAAAGAGTTAAACTGGCCAACAGACATGAACGATAACACTGCAAACCATACAATTACAGACAGATAAAGCAGCCTTGGGGTCAGTAATCCTGTCAGCTTTTCCCTTAAAAGGAAAATCTCATTTTTTTGATTTTTAGTTATAGTTGTGAGAACTTCTGTTATGGTTATTGCCACCATAACAAAAAATGAGAAGTATAAATAATCATTCTGCGTTATCTTACGTAAAAAGAACAATGTCACACATACGATAAACAGGGATATGATCACAATACCGTTTTTTGATTTCATAGCTGTTCTGGATGTTGTGAGCTTGTAAAATTCAGGACATTTTCAACAGGTACGCTTTCGCTATTTTGCCTGTTCATTCTGATAATCAATTCACCAATCAGCCCTGTTGCAATAAGTTGTATACCCATAAGCATAAGCAGAACACCAAACAGAAGCATTGCGAAATGCCCTATAACCCCGGTGACCAGAAATCCTCTGAGAACTAAAAACAGATCGATGGAAAAGCCAAGCATGAACATCGGAAGGCCAATCGAGCCAAAGAGATGCAGGGGTGACTGCTGAA
>SKHV01000393.1 GCA_007116765.1 Prolixibacteraceae bacterium
GGTTTCAACTCGAAATCGTTACCATAAACCGGGTTTTTGCTGGTCAGGTCGGCGCCTTGTACGCTTTGAGCCAGTCCGCTTGCAGAGCTAGCTTGCAGACTTGGGTCTTCTTGTGCGATTTTCTTGGCTAGCGGGGTCATCTTAGGAGCCGTTTCGGCTGCGGCCAGCACATCGCGCTCAATTACTCGACCGCCTGGGCCAGAGCCCGACAAGGTACTGGCATCAACACCTTTACTCTCGGCTTGCTTTTTAGCACGGGGCGAAACACCAATAGCCTTCTCGTTAGAAACAACAACTTGATTTACGGCAGTTATAACTTCTGACTTAGACTCTTCAGTTTTAGGAGACTCTACAACCGGGGCTGCTGTTTCCGAAGGTGCTGTTTCAGCACTCTGGCGAAACTCATCTACATTTTCGCCTTCAGCACCAAGCACCATTACGTTGCTTAGTACTGGCACTTCATCTCCCTCTGAAAAAAAAGTTTCAAGCACAACACCATCTTCAGGAGCTTCTTCTTCGAATGAAGCTTTATCTGTCTCATAGGCAAAAAGAATATCGCCTTTCGATACCTTGTCGCCTTTCTGCTTCATTTCGTTGATAATACAACTCTCGACCGATTGCCCTTGCTTGGGCATAATTATTACTGTAGCCATTCAATAAGTTTTAAATTTTTGACAAATATATAAAAACTACTTGTATATACAAGTTAAATAATTGTGAATTTCATTTAATAGAAATCATAGTTGTCCGGTAAAAAGTTATAGATTTTCTATATAAGCTAAACTGCCCTGCCATTTACGTGGCTAGCTGTTCAAGGTTGGGGTCTCGCAATCGAAGTTCACCCTTAAGTAAAAACATCACTACTAACTTGTATTTACATGTTTTTGTATTTGCAAGTGCTTTTTTCACCCTTTATGAAATATTTTTTCTACTTTTGAGTCATTAATAACACAATTCAAAATGAGCGCGAACAAGCTACCATTGCACAAAAGGGTTTACGAACAACTTCGAAAGCATATTTCGGAGGGCATTTATAAAGAAGGCGACCTTTTGCCATCGGAAAATGAACTTTGCAGTCTGCACGGTGCTACACGCCCAACCATACGTAAAGCGCTTGACCGGCTTACAGCCGAAGGCTTTATTATGCGCCAGCAAGGGAAAGGCAGCATTGTGAAGGGCGCCCCTAAAGGCATTGGGATTTTATCGCTTACTGGCACCACATCGGCCGTGGGCAAGGAAAAGCTAATTACCCGTATAATTACCAAACCCGAAATCAGGGCATGGGACAAAGCTTTTTCGTTTGAATTATCGGATTTGGAAAAAGAATTGGGCTGCATTTACTTTGAACGTTTGCGGCTGATTAACGACAAACCCGTTTTTTTTGACACCACAATGATTCCCAACCAGAATCTGCCCCGCTTTACACAACGCAACTTTGAAAACCAATCCTTATTCAACATTTTGCGCGAGCAATACCAAATTGATGTTACCGGTGGTGAACAAAAAATTCAGGCCACTCTGACCGATGAAAAAATGCAACAGTTTTTCGAAATTCCCGAAGGCTCCCCTATTCTGCAACTCGACCGCAAAATTGCGACCAACAAGCCCGGGTTCTTCTTTTACAGTCAGGTATTATGCAATTCGCGGGAATATAGTTTGGTGGGGAATTTTTGATTTTTTAGCTTAAGCCTCTCATCCGTTTTTCCCATTCCCATGCCGAAATCAAGGTGTCTTCTATACTGGTTTCAGCTTTCCACCCCAGTTCATTATTAGCAAAGGTGGTATCGGCCCATATTTTTTCTACATCGCCAGCTCTGCGGTCAACAATTTTGTAATTAAAATTTACGCCTGTCGATTTTATAAAGGCATTCACTATTTCTAGAACCGACAAGCCATTTCCTGTACCTAAATTGAAAATTTCGAAATTGTTTTTGTGTTTGTTGTCCAACAAGCGCTCAATGGCAATTACATGTGCTTTTGCCAAATCAACCACGTTGATGTAGTCGCGTATGGCCGAGCCATCGGGGGTATTGTAATCATTTCCAAAAACACTCAACGGCCCTCTTACGCCAGCCGCCGATTGTGTTATGAACGGCACCAGGTTTTGAGGCACACCTAATGGAAGTTCGCCAATAAGTGCCGATGGGTGTGCGCCAATTGGGTTAAAATAACGTAGCGCAATTCCCTTAATTTGTGGGTGTGCCTTTATAGTATCGCTCAAAATATCTTCACTAACCCTTTTCGTATTTCCGTATGGTGATTCAGCATCTTTACGTGGAGTACTTTCAGTTACCGGCAATACATCGGGTTGTCCGTAAACCGTGCATGAAGAAGAAAAAACAATATTATCAACCTTGTATTTCAACTGACAATTTAACAGGTTCAACAACGAAACCAGGTTGTTGTGATAATACTCAAGTGGTTTCTGAACTGATTCTCCTACTGCTTTGAAGGCTGCAAAATGAACTATTGCGGATATATCGGCATATTTTTGGAAACAAGCTTCAGTTTTAATTGTATCCGATATATTGAACTGTTCAAATGCGGGTCGAACACCTGTTATTTTTTCAATATTGTCAAGAACATCGACCGATGAATTCGATAAATCGTCAACAATAACTGTTTCAAAACCTTGTTCAATTAATTCTACTACGGTATGTGAGCCAATGTAGCCTGTGCCGCCTGTCACTAATATTTTACCAGCCATAAGTGAGGATTTTTGTAATAAAGTCTTGCATTTGTATATTATTAACCGACAATTTAA
>SKHV01000436.1 GCA_007116765.1 Prolixibacteraceae bacterium
ACGAAGAAGCAAAAAAATTAATTTCCGATGCCCGCTTGCTCGAAGAAGCCGGATGCTTTGGCATTGTGCTTGAAAAAATACCCGCCAAACTGGGCAAACAAGTAGCCGACGAATTGAAAATTCCGATTATTGGAATTGGAGCCGGTGGCGGCGTTGACGGACAAGTGCTGGTAATACACGACATGCTGGGCATTACCCAGGAATTCTCCCCTCGTTTTTTGAGACGCTATCATAATCTGGCGGCCGAAATAAAAGGTGCGGTGGGTGCTTATGTCGACGATGTAAGGTCGGGCGATTTTCCCAACGAGAAAGAACAATATTAATTAAATGTTGCTTTGAGGATTTGATTCCACAAAAATACGTCTTTTCATGGAATCAAATCCTCATTCTTACCCTATCAATTCTCGATAATTATTTCTACTTATGATTTTTGTTTCTGCATCATAACTTTTAGTAAAGTTATCAGGGAATCGCACTTTCCGTTTAGGATTCCACTTGAATTCATAAGCATAAAAACTACCGTTTATTTCTTCAACATAATCAATTTCCTGCTGACGGTTAGTGCGCCAAAAGTAGGTATTCACTATCAATCTTGAGTAGTGGATTCTTTTAACCCTTTCACTCATTAAAAAGTTTTCCCAAAGCTGCCCTGCATCATTTCTTACTGAAAGAGCTTGTAGTTGTCCAATAATTGAATTCCTTATTCCATTATCATAAAAATAAATTTTTCTGTTAGTTTTTATTTCGTTACGTAAATTTCGACTCAACGGATTTAGTCTAAAAACTACAAACGACTTTTCTAATACATCAATGTATTTATCAATTGTTTTAGGATCAATTCCAACTATTTCAGAAAGTTCGCGAAGGGATACTTCATTACCTACCTGATAAGCCAAGGCCTGTAATAACTTTTTGATTCCCAGTGGTTTTTTCAAATTACTATACATCAAAATATCCTTATATAAATAACTGTCGGTCAATTCAGATAGAACTTCTGTCGAATTTGTGGGATTATTTAATACATCAGGATAAAACCCAAGCACCAAGCGGTTTTCCAAGTCCTGTTCAGATTTCAAATATCCAACATGATTTTGCCATTCATTCCAGGATATTGGCCAAAGTTTATATGTCCATTTACGACCGGTAAGAGGCTCATTGGTATGCTGTGTAAGCTCAAATGAAGATGAGCCACTCATTATTAGCTGAACATGCTTAAACTGATCGGCAATTATTTTGGCTGTTATGCCTATTTCGTGAACACGCTGTGCTTCATGAATTAGAACAATTGAATTTTCACCTATTATATTTTCAATTTCTACACTATTTGGTCTATCAAGCAATTGAAGCACTGTAGGATCATCTGCATTTAGCATCAAAACATTTTCGTTGTTTTGCTTAATAATTTTATTTAGCAAGGTGGTTTTACCCGCTTGACGCGGTCCTAAAAGTATAATGACTTTACCGGAATGAATTTTTCCATTAATTACTTGCTCAAGTTCTCTTAGAATCATAATTTTCAAATTAAATGTAATTATGAGGAATCAATTCCTCAAATATACGTATATTTAAGGAATTAAATCTCATTTTTACTATTTCCTATGTTTCATTCTTTACTAACTTTGTAATTTATCTTGAAACTATGCAGATAATTTACGAAGACAATCACATCATTGCCGTAAACAAAACCGGCAATGAAATAGTACAGGGCGACAAAACCGGCGACACACCGCTAAGCGACCATGTAAAAGCATACATCAAACAGAAATACAACAAGCCCGGCGAAGTTTTTTTGGGAGTAACTCACCGGCTTGACCGACCTACAAGTGGCGTAGTTCTTTTTGCCCGTACAAGCAAAGCCCTCTCCCGACTGAACAACATGTTCAAGGAGAAAAATACCATAAAAAAAACATATTGGGCTGTGGTAGGTACAAAACCAGCTTTGCCCGAAGGAGAACTTCATCACTGGCTTTTACGAAATACCAAACAAAACAAATCGTATGCCCACCAAAGCGAAAAGCCCGATAGTAAAGAATCCATCCTGACTTACAAATACCTGTGCAGCTCCGACAAATACCACCTGCTCGAAATAGACCTGCAAACCGGTCGCCATCACCAAATACGTGCTCAACTTGCGGCTATTGGCTGTAAAATAAAGGGCGATCTGAAATACGGATCGGCACGCTCAAACCCCGACGGTGGCATACACCTGCATGCTCGTAAAGTTGAGTTCATTCACCCGGTTACAAAAAAAACACTTTCCATAACAGCTGAAGTACCCAACGAAGCCCTATGGAAATTTTTTGAGAAATCGATTGCACAATAAGACAATTTTCATTCGTCCACTACTGGAAAATAAATATATTTGCTGTTCGTATTCATGTATCGGCAAGTCTTTTATTGTAGGAATGAAAAAGGGGAACATCAAACATAAAGCCTATATCGCATTATTCACGCTTATGTGTGCAATAATACTTGTCCAGCCTTTTCAAGCCTTAGCTCAACAAAGCTACACCCCCGAAACAGTAAATCCGATGCTTGAACCCTGGCGCTGGAAAACTTTCCCCATGCTGCGTGGCCGTGGAGTACGTTGTCTTGCCGAAGACCAGCAGGGCAAAATGTGGTTCGGTATCGATAAGGGAATAATTCTGACTAACGTTAAAAATTGCAGTTGGTTATTAGCGAGTTATCAATTCCAATTTCTTCTGGTTTTATGTCAAATTTAGCCATTTGTTTTTTTATTCTTTTAGCTATTCCCATTTTTCT
>SKHV01000078.1 GCA_007116765.1 Prolixibacteraceae bacterium
GGAGCGTAGCGGAAATCAGCGTAGCTAATCGGAGCGTAGCGCAGATCGGAGTAGCCAAACTTGAATCGTAGCGAAGCGTTAATCAACGTAGCGCAGCTTAGTTCAACTTGAAACCTGAAACTTGAAACCTGAAATATTCATAATGAACTTTAAAACCGTAAACATTATCACTTTAGGCTGTTCTAAAAACCTGGTCGATTCGGAGCACCTGCTCAAGCAATTCGAGGCCAACGGATTTATCGTTACGCACGATAGCCCTGAGCCAGCCGATGTGGTGATAGTTAATACATGCGGCTTTATTTTCGATGCTAAAGAGGAATCGGTGGGCATGATAATGGATTGCGTGGCTTCTAAAAATGCAGGCCATATCAATAAGCTTTTCGTGATGGGTTGTCTGTCGGCGCGCTACAACAGCGACCTTACTGCTGAAATTCCCGAGGTCGATCGCTTTTTTGGCAAGTTCGACTTCGATGCCATTATCACAGAACTGGGCATTCAAAAACGCAAGGATTTATTGTTCGACCGTGTGCTTACAACCCCCTCGCACTTTGCTTACCTGAAAATTGCCGAAGGCTGCGACCGTACCTGTGCCTTTTGTGCCATTCCGCAATTTACCGGCAAGCACAAATCGGTACCCATTGCCGATTTAGTTGCCGAAGCCACAAGGCTTGCGCAAAAAGGGGTGAAGGAACTGTTGCTTATTTCGCAGGAGCTTACCTATTATGGCATTGACCTATATAAAGAACGAAAATTGCCAGAACTTATAGAAGAGCTTTCAAAAATCGATGGCATAGAATGGATTAGGCTGCACTATGCTTACCCGGCCAATTTCCCGTTCGATTTACTGAATGTAATAAAAAACAACCCCAAAGTTTGTAAATACCTCGATTTGCCTTTGCAGCATGTTGCCACGCCCGTGCTTAGCGCCATGAGGCGCAACATTACCGAGGCGCAAACCCGCGAGTTGGTTGCCCGCATAAGGACCGAAGTTCCTGGAATGGCCCTGCGCACTACCATGCTGGTTGGCCACCCCGGCGAAACCGAGGCCGACTTTGAACTGCTGCTCGATTTTGTGCGCCAGGCACGTTTCGATCGCCTGGGAGTTTTTCCCTATTCGCACGAGGAAGATACCAAAGGCTACGAAGCCTTAGCCGACGATATTCCGCAGGAGGTAAAAGAAGAACGTGCAGCTCGTTTAATGGAAGTTCAACAAGCTATTTCAGAAGAAATTGCAGCACAAAAAGTAGGGCAAACACTCAAAGTAATAATCGACCGCGAAGAAGGCGAATATTTCATTGGCCGCACCCAATTCGACTCTCCCGAAGTAGATGGCGAAGTGTTGATTGATGCTGAAAATCTCGAAATAGGAGAATTCTACAGTGTTAAAATCACCTCGTCCGATATGTTCGACCTGTATGGGGTTGTGGTTTAGTGCTTAGCCCGCACTATAGTTTTAGATGAGATGGTACAGGAAAGTCCACTTTTGCTCCCTTCTTTCTTGTCAGAAAGTTATTGCTTATGAGAACCCTTCAAATGCTACTTCCGCTGTCTCTCAAAAACTCTCCAAAATTACCTGGGTGAATTATTGTGGTTTTGCTGTTCGGATATGTAAGTAAAAATGATAAGGGGAATTTTACTTTTTTATCTCTATTCTATTTAATTTCAAAAGCCTTAATCGTGCCATATATTGAAATGCTCGAATCAAATCGAGTAATTCTACTTAAACACACGATTAGAGCCCTGCAATTACCTGTACGGAATTGGAATACTGATATTTCCTGATTCTGAATTTCCTGATTCCTTGTTCATTATTTTAATTCTTGTAATTATTTGCTGCTTGCAGCGGCCTTCACGGCGTTTAAACCCCGATATGCTTCAGAAACCTGTCAGGATTAAATTACCAACTACATACCGCACCTTGCTTTTTACAAACCGTTTACCCCCGACAGGGTTCAAAACCCTGTCGGGGGTAGTAACTTATTCGCTTTCCCGAGCGGGGTAAGGTATGGCGGTTGGTAACGGATTTAAACTCCGACAGGTTTACGCTGTCGGTTGGTGCGCAAACCTGTTAGCGTCGATAGACCTGATAGGGTTTTTTGATGGTATAAAAAAACCAAATTGCTGCGGCATGTGTTTTTACTTTATAAATTTCTATATTCGTGGGTAAAATGGAACTGGTTAAGGCAAAAACAGAAACATACAAGTATTTTAGCAAAGAGCTCATAGCACTTTATAAAGAAGCATTTTCAACACCCGAAACTTTTCATTTCAATAACGACAATGAGCTTATGGGCTACCTCGACTCCATTTTTGATGCAGGCTACGGTATTTTTCAAGTTTCTCATGATCGGCTTGCCGGGGTATTGTTGGCAACACCATTGTCGTATTTGGAAAATATACCCGGGAAAATTGAAAGCGATTTTGATGTTTCTCAATCGGTTTATATTGCCGAAATGATGGTTGCCAAAGAGCACCAAGGGAAGGGCATAGGAAAAAGCATGATGCACTATTTCCTTAATACAATAGATACCGGCACATATAAACACATTTTCATTAGAGTTTGGGTTGAAAACGAAAAAGCGTTGAGCTTTTATAAGAGTGTAGGGTTTGAGTCGGCAGCATCTGAACTGGTGCGGGTAAGTGAAGGAAACGATACCAAAGAATTAGACAAGATATACTTATACCAAAAAGTAAACGATTTATGAATGAATTGATTGCAAATACCATTCACCTGAGCGTTGGGGATGCTGAAACAAAAAGACAGGAAATTAAGGAATATTTTCTAAAAACATGGGAAGTAGATGAGTTGTTGTACAAGCAACTTGCCACCGATAAGGCATTTTACATGCGTGCCGATCCGCTCAGGCATCCTCTGGTTTTTTACTTAGGCCACACGGCTGTTTTTTTCATAAACAAACTCATCTTGGCCAAAATCATCCATCAGCGTATCAACCCACGCTTCGAATCCATTTTTGCAATTGGAGTAGATGAAATGAGCTGGGACGACCTGAACGAAGCGCATTACGATTGGCCGGCAGTTGAAGAGGTGTGGGCTTATCGCTCAAAAGTGAAGGAAACCGTACTCGAAGTTATTGACAGTGCGCCGCTGACATTACCAATAAATTGGGAAAGTCCATTTTGGATAGTGATGATGGGCATTGAACACGAGCGTATTCACCTCGAAACATCGTCGGTGCTTATCAGGCAACTGCCGCTCGAAAAGGTGAATGCCGAAGTATTTGGCAAGCCTTGCAAACAATCAGGCGATGCACCGCACAACGAATTTTTACCTGTTGATGGGGGTGAAGTGAATTTGGGAAAAGATTTCTCGCACCACTTTTACGGATGGGACAACGAATATGGAAAATATACCGAAAAAACTGAAGATTTTCTGGCTTCAAAATATTTGATTTCAAATGGCGAATACCTTCATTTTGTTGAAGATAAAGGATACCATAAAAAAGAATTCTGGACAGACGAAGGCTGGGGTTGGCAAAGCTATCAGAAGGCAGAGTATCCGCGTTTTTGGCGACTACGTAACGGGAAATACTATCTGCGCCTCATGGCCAGCGAAGTCGAAATGCCCTGGAATTGGCCAGTTGAGGTAAATTACCTCGAAGCAAAGGCTTTTGCAAACTGGAAAAGCAGCAAAGAAGGAAAAACTTACCGTTTGCCCACCGAGGCCGAATGGTATCGTTTGGCTTCGGAAAATGGGATCTGCGATGAAAACTTCCATTCAATAAATGCAAATGTCAATTTAAGGGAACATGCTTCGCCCTGCCCTGTTAATGCATTTGAACAAGGTAATTTTTTTGACATAATAGGGAATGTGTGGCAATGGACCGAAACGCCCATTACCGGCTTCCCAGGCTTTAAAGTGCACCCCTTGTACGACGATTTTACAACGCCCACTTTCGATGGAAAACACAACCTTATTAAAGGGGGTTCTTGGATCTCGACCGGTAACGAGCATACATGGCATTCGAGGTACGCTTTCCGTAGGCATTTTTACCAACATGCCGGCTTTAGGCTGGTACAGAGCGAGCACGCGCCTGAAATACGTGAAGACGCTTATGAAACCGATGCCGAAGTTGCACGCTCATGTGAAGCAAATTATGGGCTGGATGCCTTGGGGATCCCGAATTTTTCGAAAACTGTTGCTAAACTTGCTGTTGAACACGCAGGTTTAAACAAAGAGATGGAAGTGCTCGACCTTAATTGCGATACCGGTAGGGCGGCTTTCGAGTTGTCGAAACACTTCAAAAATGTGACTGGTCTCGATTTTTCGGCACGCTTTATCAAAATTGCCAATCAAATGCAAGAGAAAGGCTTTATTCGCTATATACTACCCGATGAAAACGAGTTGGTTTTTTATACCGATGTGCAACTTTCAGATATTGGTTTACACCAGCCAACCGGCATCACTTTTATGCAGGCCGATGCCAATAACCTGAAAACCTTTTATACCGGTTACGATTTGATTTTGGCCACAAACTTGCTCGAAGAACTTTACGATCCATCTGTATTTCTTGAAAGTATACATGAGCGTCTGAACAGCAAAGGCTTGCTCATTTTGGGCTCAATTTACAATTGGCAGCGCAATAAAATTGATAGGAAGAATTGGCCGGGAGGTTTCAAGGTCGATGGCGAACCGGTGTCTTCGTTCGAAGGAATTAAGCAAATATTATCTCAATATTTCGAGTTGATAAAAACTCCTTTCGATGTAAAAAAAGTTTCAAAAAATAATTCACGGCATTTTGAAGTGGAAAATATTGAAATTTCGATTTGGAAGAAGATAAATTGAGAAATTTGATGGTAATAGTGAATAAAACTAGTGAAAACACATGCATTTTGTAAGTTTTCAGTGAAATATTTAATTTCTGCTTTTTCTATTCTGAAATACGAAACGTATACGGGGAACGTTTCTTTAATAAATCAATTATCTTTGTAAGGCGAAACGTATTTGTAATTTATCCAAAATATTGAATATGAGGAATGTGTTTAAATTATTTCTGTTTGTGCTTTTTATTGCAACAAATTCTTTTGCACAAGAACCCGACAGCGACACAATGCTCCAATACAGCAACGATACGCTTAGTGCTTCACAATTCGATATGCTCGATATTGAAACTGCCATAAAGCAATTTGAGCTGAATCATCTGAATATTGAAGCCGATGAGCGTATTAGAACTATTCTTGAAATTCAAAAGGAAGAAAGTATACAGAAAGGTGGTTTTGCGGGTTATAGGGTGCAATTGTATCAGGGTTCAAAAGACGAAGCCTACAAAATTGCAGCTAATTTTATGCAGAGATACCCCGACAATAGAGTATATATAAAATTCTCCACACCCGATTTCAGGGTACGTGTAGGAGATTTTAGAACACGTAGTGAAGCCATAAGATTGAAATATCAAATTGAAAAAAACTTTCCAAACCCTTTTATTGTTGAGGACATTATCAATTTCCCGGATTTGGTTTTTTCTGAAGAAAATAAATAGAAACACAGCTTCATAATTATATGAGTGAATTAATTAAGCACGAATGTGGGGTGGCAATGATAAGGTTGCTGAAACCTCTCGATTTTTATAAGCAAAAGTACGGTACCTGGATGTATGGCCTTAATAAGCTTTACCTTTTAATGGAAAAACAGCACAACCGAGGGCAAGACGGTGCTGGACTGGTTTCTCTAAAAATTGATAATACTCCGGGACAGGAATACCTCGACCGGTATCGCTCAGTAAAAGTAAATCCTATTAAAGACACTTTCGACCATATATTCAAGCATTACAAAAAGGCAGAAAAGAAAAATCATGATAATTTCAGCAATCCCGAATGGGCAAAAAAACATCTTCCCTTTGCAGCTGAGGCTTATCTGGGTCACTTGCGATACGGCACATTTGGACGAAATTCGGTTGAGTTTGTACATCCCGTAATGCGGCAAAACAACTGGCGCTCACGCAATCTGGTGTTGGCCGGAAACTTCAATTTAACTAATACCGACGAACTCTTTAATAAATTAGTCGATTTAGGCCAGCATCCGAGCGCCTACACCGATACCGTTACTATTCTCGAAAAAGTAGGCCATTTTCTCGATCAGGAAAACGAGCAGAAATTCAGGCAATATAAGAATGAATCTTATTCGAATCAGAAAATTTCGCCTCTGATTGAAAAGAATCTCGATATTCAACAAATACTTGAAAACGCCTCGCGTGACTGGGACGGTGGTTACACGGTTGCCGGAATGATAGGGCATGGTGACTTATTTGTAACCCGCGATCCTTGGGGAATTCGCCCTGCCTTTTATTACCACGACGACGAAATTGTGGTGGTCGCCTCGGAGCGTCCGGTTATTCAAACTGTGATGAATGTGAAATACGACAAAGTGATGGAGGTCAATCCCGGTGAAGCCATAATTGTTCGGAAAAATGGCAAAATTCAAAGAGAAATTGTACGTGTACCTCATAAAAGAAAGTCGTGCTCATTTGAGCGTATCTATTTTTCACGTGGCAGCGATCGCGATATTTACAACGAGAGAAAAGATTTAGGGCGTTTTCTGGCTCCAATTTTGCTCGAAAAAGTGAATTATGATTTTCCAAACACTGTGTTTTCATACATTCCCAATACTTCCGAAACTGCGTTTTATGGTATGATGGAAGGTGTTCGTGCTCATTTGCTCGAGTGGAAAAAACAAAAAATAAAAGCACTGAACGGAGGGCTTACTGAAGAAAAAATTACAGAGATAATCTCGGTGGAACCCCGTATCGAAAAAATTGCCATAAAAGACGTGAAGCTACGCACTTTTATATCTGGCGACAATGGTCGAAACGACCTTGTGGCGCACGTGTACGATGTGACTTATGGTGTGGTAAAAAACAACGAAGATACACTAGTGGTAATCGACGATTCAATTGTGCGCGGAACAACATTGAAACAAAGCATACTGCGCATACTCGACAGGTTAAACCCAAAGAAAATTATCATTGTTTCGTCGGCACCTCAAATACGCTACCCCGACTGCTATGGAATTGATATGGCCGAATTAGGCAAATTTGCTGCTTTTAATGCCGCAATTGACTTGCTTAAAAATACAGGGAAAC
This sequence comes from Prolixibacteraceae bacterium, assembly GCA_007116765.1. Classification (GTDB taxonomy): domain Bacteria; phylum Bacteroidota; class Bacteroidia; order Bacteroidales; family Prolixibacteraceae; genus Roseimarinus. Next base: position 7,098 of record SKHV01000078.1, read on the forward strand.
AACAAATAATAGACAATGTTTACCGTAAATGCTGTGAGCAGCGTAACCTGCCCAAAGAGGAAATTGTGAATTACGTGAAAGAAATTTATAGACCGTTTACTGCCGAAGAAATTTCAGCTAAAATTGCCGAAATGCTAAAGCCCGACGATTGTCACGCCGATGTTGAGTTGGTTTATCAAACTATTGAGAACCTGCATAAAGCCTCCCCAGAACATACCGGCGATTGGTATTTTACCGGAAATTATCCTACCCCCGGAGGCAACAAGGTAGTAAATACTTCATTCATTAATTATTACGAAGGTAAAGAGGGACGAGCCTATTAATCCAGTTTTTTTATTCTAGTCTCAGGGTAATGCGCGGCAGTTCCATGTGCCATTGTGCCGGGTTGTTGGGATTTAGCTCGTGCGAGCCAAAATAACCATCGCCGTTTCTGTCTTCAAACTGCCAGCAGTTATGCACGTTGAAGTCAATAATCAAACTTTTGTTATCGGATTTGGCAAAATCGATGGCAATATCGTGCTTATATGGTTTGGGCGCGCTGTTCCAAAACTGCATGTCGCCAAAAGGACCAAAAGTGTGGCCATGTTTATTGTGAAAACTATACCAGTTTAAGCCATCGCCGCCATGGGTATATGCAACATGTCGGGGGGATACAGGATCAAAATCGGGTATTTGGTTTTCACCAAAAAGCCAGCCTATTATATTGCCATTGTTATCTACCTGTAATACATCACCCCTTTTAATTCCTTCGTATTCGGTAAGATAAATTCGAATATTTCTCCACTCAACGCCACGATTGCTCGTCGCTATTTGTATTCTCATTTGAAGATAGAATATCCCAAGCTCTATTGAACGGTATTTTCCTGAAGGAACTGAACTTCCGCCAAAAAGCCCGGCACTTTGGCTTTGTTCAGTAAAATTAAAGACATAGGCGTTGTTTAAGTCGGGTATTAAGAACAGAGTATGATCGGGATTGCCTTCTTTTCCAAAAATGTTTGCACTGAATAATGCAATCTTGTACTCCGATGGTGTTTGCTTTGTCAAATGTTCATTATGGTTGAGGGGGCTGTTTTCGGGTTCTGTAAATGTTGTTGTGATTTTAGTATTCTGAAACTTCATCAGGTCTTCAATATCAAACAAATCGCAGCTTGATGTTAGGGCTGTTGCAAGTAAGGTAAACACAATCGAAAGAGTACTGGTGGTTTTCATAACTGTTTCATTATTGTTAATTTGCGTATAAAATTACGTCATTTTAGGCAAGAAACAAATAATTAAACGTATCAATTCATCCATTTCAGAAGAGTATAATTCTTATGCATATATTTATTGCTGAACCAGTCTTTTATTTAGTGCTATTAATAGTTGCTTATTTCGGTTCTTCAAAAACAGAATCATCTTTCGAGCTTATATAAGTTTCGATGTGTCTGTCTTTTTTTGCTTCATAAATATCAGCAATGGTCAAAATAATTCCGGTTTCTTCCACATTGCCAAAATGATCGTTTACAGCTGTGCCAAATGTTTTCATCGTGGGCGAAAGGTTCATGTAAGCATTAACAAGTGGCGGAATATTTTCGCCCAGCTCTCTTACATTTTTCGACAAGGTTTTGTAATCTTCTTTATACTCTGAACTTATATAAAGGTTTTTAATACCTGAGAAGTCGTAATTCAACCTGTAATTTTCTTTAGGATAAACAAGTTCGTCGCTGTCGTTGAAATGTTTCTTCAAAAAGTACAAAATATGGTTGCGGGCTGTAATATTGAAGTGTGTGTACATAGTAACTTTTCCGAAAAAGTATTTTATCTCGGGGTGTTCAACTATTAAAGCTCCAAGCCCGTCCCATAAGTTGTCAAGTGCAAACAGAGCTTTTGATCCAGCTTTACTCGATTGATATTCGGGTTGTACAAATGAACGCCCTAACTCAATGGTGTATGGTAAATACTCCTTTTTGAACTTATCTGTAAACTGGAACATACGGGCAGTAGCCAAAATCGCTTCTCCTGTTTCGTCGTACTGCAAATCATTGCATAGCACATAACGATATCCTCCCAATATTTCTTTCGCATCGGGATCCCAAACAATTAACTGTTTGTATGGTTTTTCGCTAGTGTCGTATGCGTCAATGTCGGTTTCTTTTCCGGTACCTCCGCCTGCTTGCCTGAATGTAATCTCCCTCAATCTTCCAATCTCTTTCATAATGTTAGGAGAATCGTGTGCGGTAACCAAATATATTAGATTTCCGCCTTTATTGGTTTCTCTCATGAACTTATCGTCATTAAGCTCAGCCTCAATAAGATTGGTTGGTACTTTGGAAATAATTTCCTTCATAAGTAAATTCTTTTTATGAGATTGCAAATATAAAATAATTAATGTGCTTTTTAAAAACGATTAACTGCTTTTTTGGGGTAGTTGATAGACTATTTTCTTGACATATTCAGCCCATTCTGCCGGTTTTTTGCTATTGTCAAAAAAATCAGGGGAAATTCTTTCTCCAAAATAAATATTGAAAGTTTTGTTGCGTTGCTTAAACATCTCGTCAACCAAGGTGATCATTTCAAAATTGAATTTAATGCCTAACAGCTTTCTCAGACGAGCCAGATTATAGAAACGGTTGGTGTTATGGCCTTCAAAAAAAACAGGAACAATACCCATGTTGAATTGGCGGGCTCGTTGTATAAAGTGTTTTTGCCAGGTTAGATCAATTATCTTACCATTTACTTTTCTTGAGCATAGCCCAGCCGGAAACATCATGATTTGATCGGGCGACTTATAAAGCTCTTCTATTGCTTTTACCGATTGGCGTGCTTGACCTCCAACTTTGTTTATTGGCACAAACAGTTCATGCAAAGGTTTAATGGTCATCAGAAAATCATTAGCCAGAGCACGGGTTTTGTTTTCTGTCCTTTCGTTAAGTATTTTCAATAGAACTAACCCATCAAGGCCACCAAGCGGATGGTTGGAAACAAAAAAATTACGACCGTGTTCAGGAATATTTTCTTCTCCCGAAACAGTAAAGTCAATTTTCAAAAATTTAGCTCCCTCTTCAATAAAATCGAGACTGTTTAAATGCGAGTTTTCACTTAAAAAACCATTAATTTCTTCAACATGCAAAAGCCTGTTTAGCCAATTATAAATGAATTTTGGGATGCGTTTTGCCAGTTTAGGGTTTTTATTGCCCACAACTTCTTTCAAATCAATTGGTTGAAATGACTTATCCTGTTTTTCCCCTTCCATGATATTCAAAATTTCGGCGAAAAATAACAAAATTTTTAAAACATCTATGTAACATAGCTTACAAGCTTTTGGTTTTCTTCATTTGATTTTGTCTCCATAA
>SKHV01000045.1 GCA_007116765.1 Prolixibacteraceae bacterium
ACACGCATAAGCATTGCCACCGAAAGTATAGACGATTACAGCACTTACGACACCGTACACCAGAGCCGTATCCGTGTTGCTTTGCCCCAAAACGCATACATATAATATAATCCCGATATGGAAATATACATCAAAAACAGTGCAGAACCCTTAGTATTATTCGGAGCATCGCAGCTGCCCAGCACCTGGAACAATCCTTTCTTCAACAAGCAAGGATCGTACAGCTTCGACATGACCATACCCACCGCCGAGAATGCACACCACTTTGGCATACCGCAAGAACCCGGAAGTATGGAGCGCCGCCGACTGCCCTCATCATTGCCCGCTCGCATCCTATTGATGAGCCGCAACATACAATGCCAATGCCGCCTCACCAGCGCCAACAACAATACCATCAGCATCCAATTCTTTTACAACGAATCCCCATTCTACAGCAAAATAAAAGGCAAAACCCTCACCGATTTGCCCTTTGAAAACATATCCATCCCCGTGCCCGATGTGGCCACTGCGCAAATGGTTGGGAGTAATGTTTCGTTTGTCACCAATGAAGAAAACGACGAAGAACGCTCATACCTTTTTGACCGGATGCAAATATTTAACCCGGGGAAAAACCACTTAGACATAATGGAGTGGAGGGGCCATGATAGGTTAGTGTACAATATTACGGCAACGAACCGTTCTGTATATTTCCTTTTTGATATAGATGCAGTATTTTCTTATACCGACGACATCCTGCGGGTTGCATTGGTCATGGAAGAAATAGACAGCCAAGATAACTTGCTCTACAAAGAAGTAATTCAAAGCTGGACAATAGGCCCGGTAAACAAGCTTATCATACATCGTATTACAAACTACACCCAAAGCAAAAAGATATCTTTTAGAATTTGCCCTATATCCGCCAATCCGGCATTCCCTATTCAATACAATTCTCCTACCGATGAGCCTTATGTCGTATTTATTAATCACGCACATATTACCATTTTTGAAACAGTTGAAAATTTACAAATAGCTCCTTCTTTTCCTGTTGGCCAAAATGAAGGGATAATGGATTTTTTCTTAAGTAAATATCGTTTTTTTGATGAGAACTTTGATAAATTTAACTCTCCCGGCAGTAGTGTATGCAATGTTTTTCATCGATTTACTACTGATTATTTTGCTTTTGCCGGTTTTACGCGAGAGAATATAAATCCGGAAAGGGATGCATATATTAATAATCCTATTCCTTCATTCTATATTACTTATATTGTCTCAAAATTGGAAGAATACACAGGCTATAAAATAGTTTTGCCCCAATACCCGGGCTTCGACAAAGTGATCCTTATGGGTTTTGTTAGCCTGCTCAATTTTGATTATTTCAAAAACCCGGAAGGACTGCTGTTTTACGGTAATTTTAATCCGGCTCAAGTATTGCCGGCAAAGCCTATAATCGAACTGCTTGAAGCCATTGAATCAGCTACCGATACCTATATGCAAGTAGTTGAAGAAGAAGATAAAATTGTTTTTAAACCCAAAAAAAACACTTTGACCCAACAGGAAGCTGATGACTTTTCTTCGGACCTTGTTTCTCTTAAGTATAATGCTGAAAATCGACCGGGCGGATATCTCATCGAATACGAAAACCACCCTGACAGTTTGTTTACAACCTATTACGGCAGTTTAAGCGAACTAAATTTTCTGGGCACCTATATCGATTTCCCCCCGGGTAATTTTAATGTAGGAGATTATTTACTGATTAAGGATAGTTTGGTGGTGCCGTTCACTCGAAACAACCGTTACTTTTTTTGGAATGGCAGCCGTTGGCAATTTTTATCATTATATCCTGCAATGGAGAAATTTGAAAATGTGGCAGCCGACGATATTGTCCATCTTAAGATAAACATGTTTCCTGTGCTTTCACTGCTGAACATAATTCCTTATTGGGATGACGTGACTGCTGTTATTCCGGAAACAAATTTACCAGTATATTCTTTTCATGAAACGCGAATTAAAGCAGAGTTGTTGGAAGGAATACCTCTGTGCTTTTCAGTGGACAGGGGTATTAGAAAAACCCGAGAGAGTAATTATGATTATTTAATGGCGTCGCATGATATCTATGATTCAGACCGCGCTATTATTTCATCCGATGCATTCAACTTTCAAGTAAATACTGATCGAGGGCTTTACAAAAGATATATGAGTGAGGATATTTTTTTCAAACTGTATAAAAACGACCCCTTTGAGGCTAACTTATTGCCTTCGCCCGATATCCTTTTCCAAGAAAAAAAGATACAGCTCAATGGCAATCGCTTTCTTATAGAGAGTAAAGAGTTTTCAGTCACTGCAAAAAAAATATCGGAGGTGAAACTTCAGCTCCGACTTGTGGATTAATAAGATATTTTGAGATGCTAATTGAGAAGTATTTTTACCCCTATCCCATTATCACTAAGCCTTAAAGGTGTTTCGCCCATCTGAAAAGCTCTGCCTGCATTTCGTTTTGCAAATATGGAGGAAACGTAAAAGCCTAAAGCTGCAGCGCTTAATCCAATTGCCAAACCTTGTATCTCGGTAATTGGCCGGGTATCATGATAAGAGTGATGAGACGTGGTATCGGTGCTTAGGACTTCTACCAGAACCAATCCCCCTGCTATTGCAGAACAAGCTATACTGAAATATTCTGATGCTTTGTTGCTATAATCATTTGTATTTAGACATACAACAATACATACTGGAGCATCTGCTACAAAAGAGGCCCAATTTTGTATTTTAG
>SKHV01000415.1 GCA_007116765.1 Prolixibacteraceae bacterium
AGCTCAAGCGGGCAGCCGTAATCATGTTTGGGAAAGACCCCATGCGGTTTTATCCCAATATTCAGGTAAAAATTGGCCGTTTTGGTGTTGATGCCGCGGATCTGCGTTTTCATGAAATTATTGAGGGTAATCTGGTGCATATATACCACGAAGTGCAGGTACAGCTCAATCACAAATTTTTGATTCGCCCTATTACCTTTGAAGGCTTCCAACGACTGGAACATGATCTTTACCCTGTTGCAGCTCTCAGAGAAATGCTTTTGAATGCGCTGGTCCATCGTACCTACATGGGCGCAACCATTCAAATGCGGGTCTATGATGACCGCCTATCCATTTGGAATGAAGGAGCTTTACCTTTTGGTTTAAGCCTTGAAGACCTCAAAAAAGAACACAGTTCACGCCCGCGAAATCCCCTGTTAGCCAACACCTGTTTTTTAGGCGGCTACATTGATGCCTGGGGCCGGGGAACGTTAAAAATCAACAATACCTGTAAAGATGCAGGATTACCAGAACCGGAGATAGTTGAAAAGAATGGCGGGGTTTCTACGACTCTGTTTGTTCAGTCTCCTGAAGGCAATGTCGAGAAAGGTTCGGAGAAAAGTTCGGAGAAAATTCTGGAGCTAATAAAAACTTCGCCTGATATATCTGCTGAAGAACTGGCTACCTGCCAAGGGCGGGCACTGGGAGGTAATAGTTGATTAAATTCACTGAAGAAAAACTCGAACAAGCTGTAATCGAACTCTTTGAAGCCGAAGGCTACAAGCATCTTACCGGCGACCATATCCACAAAGAGATGGCAGATGTTCTGCTTCGTGATGACCTGAAACAATACCTGCTCAACAGATATTCTTCTGAAGATATTACCCTGAATGAAATCGCTTCGATCATTCGCAAGCTTGAAACGAAATAGCAACGGTGTACGGTTCATTTCTACCGGAATGTCTTTACAGTTGTACCGAAGGGCAAAGTAAAAGAGTGGTTGTAATGCTTAAAGCAATACATACCCAGGAACCGAGTACCTACACCGACCAACTCCGCACCCTTATTTATTACATTTTAGTTACGTTTACAAAAATTTATCCTTTATGTAAAAAAGTAGTTGCATTGTATGTTTCTCTATTTTAATTTACAAATGTAATCATCAATTGCTCGATCAAACAGCTGACAAATAGATAAACTTCAAACCGTTTCACACTTCAGGTGTGCCGGATTGTTTTTATACATAAAAGAAAAAATCGTCATTGCCATTGCCGTTCATATTGGTAAATGAGCAGGGCTGTCGCATGTCATTATATATTTGTGTGAAGTTATTTCCGAACTTTGATATTCAAGATTCGTTGTTCGTTATTCGATATTATCCGTGATTTCTGGATTATACTTCGACTACTCCCGACACTTCGAGAGCCTCAGTGTGCGGCGGATGTCTGTCAATATATTTAGGATGGATACCCGTTACAAGATTTCGGGTATGACGATACATGATGTTATTTCCGAACTTCGATATTCGATATTAAGATTATTCTGTTCATTTATGACACGTAACCCTTACAGGGTAATTACAACTTTCGGTAATTGGGTACGCAGGGTAGGAAACCCTGCGCTAAAAGAAAATAACCCTTTCAGGGTAGTAAAACGAGCAGGGATTCCGCCATTCCGCTGACCCTGAGTAGTTCGACACATCAACACTTCGAGAGCCTCAGTGTGAGCGGTCGCGTAGTAATACATTAATGCACTGTCTTTGTCGGCGGATGTGCTATTTAATTATTATTTTGTTCAGTATGATTGGAGACCATATCTATGAAAATTACTAAAACTACGCTTAATCAAATAGAATCATATCGGAATGACTATTTTACCTCATTACCGGAATTTCAGGAATTATTCCTTGAATTGATGGTTAATAGATCTGATTATTATTTACTCCAGATTGAAAACAGAGAGGTTGGCTATGCTATTATAAACAGCGCTGGCGTTTTGATTGAGTTTTATGTGAAGGCCAAATATGTCCCAGAAAGCAATATCTTGTTTAAGTTGGTTTTAAGGGAATTAACAGTCACAGATATATACTGCAAGGCATTCGATTCATTATTGCTTAGTAATTGCATGCTAAATAATTTAACATATTCAGTAATTGGGCCCCTATATCGTGACTATACAGAAGCAAAAATTGATATAGATTCAAATATAAGTATGGTAAAGGAAGGTCTTTGGTCTAAAGAACTATTTCTCATGCAAGATTGCTCACTAAAAGAACTTTATGAAACAGAGGGGCTGTTAGTTGAATTTCTTCAGAATGAAAATGTTTTCACATTTTATAAAAACGGTGAATTGATCGGATGTGGAATGGTGATTAAAACAATTATAGGTTGGGATTATTGTGATTTGGGAGTATGGGTTCATCCTAAAAACAGAGGATGTGGTTTTGGCGCACAGATACTTATGAAGCTCAGAGGGTTTGCTCTTACAAACAATCTGAAACCAAGTTGCGGATGTGCGATTGAAAATGTGGCATCCCAGAAAACAATAGAAAAAAGTGGATTTGTTAGTAGATATCAACTGGTAAATTTTAAAACTAAATAATGCACGAAGCACAACAGCTGGTATACAAATTGCCTGCCCATCTCCGCTTTATTTCCGACAGACAACGTACCTACAGTTTTACGGCCCATTTCCGTATGAACACTGCAACATCAGCCTTATCCCGTTTGCCGTTGGCCACCGAGATGACAAATTCAGCGAGTTTTG
>SKHV01000146.1 GCA_007116765.1 Prolixibacteraceae bacterium
ATTCCGGTGAGCCAGGGCATGCTCGATGCTCACTTTGGCCACTGTAAACATTTTGCCATTTTCGATATGGATGGAAAGGAAATTGTAAATGAAACGCTCATCGATGCCCCTCCGCATGAACCGGGTTTGTTACCCGGATTTTTAGCCGGTCATGGTGTTACCGACATTATTGCAGGAGGAATGGGACATAGGGCCATCACACTTTTCCACGAGAGTGGGGTCAATGTTTTTGTGGGTGCTCCTCAACTATCGGCTCAACATGTAGTGAAAGGTTTTGTGAATAATACCATTCAATTCACCGCCAATTATTGCGATCATTAACCAGAGGGTGCTATGAGGAAAGAATGCTATTATTGTCATTCCAAAACAAAAGATAAACTCATTGAAAAGTTCGATTTTTGCGGCGATAAACTCGACAAATTTTCTAAAAATGTGGATAGTTTTCTTCAGCACTACTGGCACCTGGAAAATCCGTTAATTTCCATGCATATTCAGCGCATGGCTAAGGAAATCCTCCACATCGACGATTTGTACAAAAGCGAAAAGCATTTCGCCAATTCCATGCTGATGGCTACCTACTCAAAGTGGGAAGAAACCATTTCTTCGAGTGATAATCCATTTCATACAGCGCTTAAACTTGCGGTAATCGGGAATATTATCGACTATGGTGCTCATGTGGTTCCCGAATCGATAGAAGATTTCATTGAATCGCAATTGCTGTTACCATTGGCTGTCGATGATGCAGAACAACTTCGCTTTTTGATAAATGATGCCCAATCTGTTCTTTACCTGGGCGATAATTCGGGTGAAATTGTTTTTGATAAACTGTTTATCGAAACCATGAACCATACAAACGTAACTTTTGCCGTTCGCGAATTGCCGGTAATCAACGATGTAACCCGGGCCGAAGCAGCTTATGTTGGAATGGACTCGGTTTGCCGCGTAATTTCCAACGGTTACGATGCTCCTTCCACCCTGCTGGATTATTGTTCCGACGATTTTAAAAGTGTTTTCAACAAAGCCGATCTGATTATTTCAAAAGGACAGGGCAATTTTGAAGGCTTGATGAACACCGACAAAAAAAATATTTGCTTTATGCTGATGGCCAAATGCGAACCCATAGCCGAAATGCTGGGTGTGGAGAAGGGAAGTATGGTTGTAAAATTAAAACAACAGAAGAGATGAGCATGCAGATTGCCATTGCAAGCGGAAAGGGAGGAACCGGAAAAACAACGGTATCAGTAAATCTGTACTACTTTTTAAACCAACTGCTCAACAATCGGGTTCAGTTAATCGATTGCGATGTGGAAGAGCCCAACGACATACTTTTCTTCGATCAAGCTCAATTGCAGTCGCAGCACACTGTAAACCAACTAATTCCTGAAATTGACACTGCGAAATGTACTTTTTGTACTTTATGTGCAGAGTATTGTGCATTTAATGCCATATCGATTATTCCCAAGCTAAAGTTCGCCCATGTCAGCCATTCGCTTTGTCATTCGTGCGGTGCATGTTTGTATGCATGCAAGTTCGGCGCTGTTCATGAAAAACCCTTGGAGGTAGGGCGTGTTTACAATTATGAAGTATCGTACGGTATTGGCATTGCCGAAGGGCGTCTGAAAGTTGGGTCGGCCATGCAAACCCTCATGGTGAAGCAGGTGAAAAAACATCAAAATCCAGAAGCCGAAATAGTATTGCTGGATTCACCTCCGGGAACGAGTTGTCCGGTAGTTGAAACCATTTCCGATGCCCACTACACCATACTGGTTGTTGAGCCGACACCCTTTGGCATGCACGATTTCAAGCTTATGGTAAAACTGTTGTCTGATGTGGATGTGAAGTTTGGAGTCATAATTAACAAAGCGCATATGGGCAACGACGAGATTTACCAATACCTTCGCAAAGAAAAGATTGAGTTGCTCGGCGAAATACCATTCATGAAAGAATATGCCCGCACATATGCCCGTGGAGAGTTGCTTACAAGTATTCCTGCTGAAGTTTCGAAGGAATACGAAAAAATTGCACATCGGATTATCGAAATTAGAACAGCTATGGCATGAATTTGACCGGCTCCTATACAAATTCCGGATGACGGTTTATGTTTGAAAATTTAATCATGAAGGAAATTACCATATTAAGCGGGAAAGGCGGCACCGGTAAAACATCGATAACGTCAGCACTGGCCACATTGGCCCGGAATGCTGTTTTTTGCGACAACGATGTTGATGCAGCTGATTTGCACCTTATTCTTAAACCCACAATTGAAGAAGAGTACATATTTAAAGGAGCGTGGGAAGCATTTATTGATAGTGAACGCTGCAATTCTTGCGGTTTGTGCGTAGACTATTGTCGCTTTGGGGCAATTCATCCAAGAGATAGTGCTTACGATGTAAATACCTTTCAATGTGAAGGATGTCGTTTGTGCGAGCGTGTATGCCCCGAAAAAGCGATACATTCGGAGCAAAGCATACGCAACCGTTGGTTTGTTTCAGCTACCCGTTTTGGGAAAATGGTGCATGCCAACATGCTCCCTGGCGAAGAAAATTCAGGTAAGCTGGTGGCAACAATTCGCGAGAAAGCGCGCCAAATAGCACGCCTCGAAAAACAGGAATTTATCATTAACGACGGACCTCCGGGTATTGGTTGTGCCGCAATTTCGTCGATAACCGGCACCGACCATATTTTGCTGGTTATTGAGCCAAGCCGGTCGGGATTGCACGATGCAGTAAGAGTTTGCGAGTTGGCCGGCGGCTTTAATATTCCGGTATCGGCTATTATAAATAAATACAACCTGAGCACAGAATTATCAAAAAAGGCCGAAGCGTTTTTGTTGGAAAACGAAATCCCCCTGTTGGCAAAAATACCTTTCGACCATGCATTTGTTCAGGCAATGATAGAAGGGAAAAGCATCGTGGAATATGCACCTGCTTCCGATATTTCGAAAAGAATTCAAGCCGTATGGGAGCAAATTAAGAGTTAACTTGTCTACTCATTCCGCAAACTTTCTATCACATTCATTTTTCTGATTTGATGCGCTGCAAGCACCACAATCCAAAACAGGCCGTTTGCCACAATAATGGCCATGAGCATGGCCACAAAACCTGCCGACAAGTCGCTCAGTTGTCTGCTTATTGATGGGTAAACTGCAACTATGGCCGTAACAAAACCGATGGTGATACCCGCAACCAGCAGCACCGAAAATTCGGCCACCACCATATTTCTTATACGTTTACGTTTGAAGCCGAGTGCCGTTAATGTGGAAAATTCGGCTTTGCGCTCAAGCATCGAACGTTGCAACACAATGGCCAGGCCAAATGTTCCTATAAGCAAACCCAATGCTCCCAGCATCAGAAATATGCTAAGATACGTGCTTTCGATGGTGTTGAACATGGCCAACCTGTTTGCGGTAAGATGCATTTCCCATCCCAGATCGCGATAAGTAAGGGTCAGCTCGTCGGCAATGGGTTCGGGGTTTTCATGACTGCCATCAATCAGGAATACATTGCTGCCGCTTGTGGTGGGGAAGTGTTTCAGGAAATTCTCGTTGTCGATTATCACATTGCCCTGAAAAACCGATGCCGAAAGCCCGGCAATTAAGAGCAGCTTCACTTCTTCGCCCAATGCGTTTTGATAAATAAGCGTGTCGCCCACTTTTTTGCCTAAGCTCCACTGTATAACGGTTTGGTCGGCAATGGCGGGCACGCAATCGCCAAAATCGGCTTTTAACATTGGCCAAAGGTCGGTTTCGTGTCGCAATTCACTCATTTTGGTTTGAAATGAAAACCTATCGAAAAGCTGTTCGCTGTTAACTCCCAGTACGCGCGGATTGGCAATGCGATTCAGGTTGAGGCAACTGGCATCGTCGCCCTCGGCAGTATGGAAATGCACTGCCGAAAAGTCTTCAACAAACGATTGATCACGGCGATAGCTTTCGTCGTTCAAATTGTGCAGCAGCGGAACAGTCGATTCGGCCCAATATAAAAATCCCCCGGTTCCACTATGCGGGTCGTCGCTGGCTGCAAAAAAGTCTTTCCGGTTCATGCCGGTCGAAACCACCAGAAATGTTCCAATGGCCAACAGCACAAGCACCATAAGGCTGCGACTACGACTATGCCTGAGGTTTTGTGCCACTAAGCTTAATGTGTTCACTTTCGTAAGTGCCGCTTTTTCTTTTCTCAATAGGAAAACTCTGGCTCCTAATACCGATGCAACAAGTAGCGCACCACCGGCCATGAAGAAGAATGCCGAATTGATTTGGTTTGAACCCATTAGCTGCACTACAAGTACCCCGAGCCCAAATACCAAAAATAGAAAAGCAACGATTTTTTCATATCTGATTGTTGATTTTTTCGACGAGATTTGCTGGCGGCGTTGCAGTTGCACAATGTTACGTTTGAGTGTTTTGCGCAACACAAACCAAATTGTAACAAGCGAAACCAATACACTTATGGCAAACCCAATAAACAAGGTAAGTATTTTGTAGTGGCTAAGCAGCACATCGGTACGCACTATGTCGTGCCAAACACGGTTCAATCCAATAAAAACCAGTTCGTTATAAAGCACGGCAAGGGCAACCCCCGCCAAAGCGCCAAGTGCCGATATGGCAAGGCCTTCGAGCAAAAATAGTTTCATCACTTCTTTCTGTTTGAAACCCATGGCCGAAAGCGTGCCCATTTCGCCACGCCTTTTTTCGAGGTTGAACACAAACAGCAAGGCGGTAAGCAGCAAGCCCGAAACCAAAATGAAGAAGCTTAGCCCGATAAACAAGGAGCTAAAATCGGTGCCTCCGGTGGCAGCACTAAGACCTTCGGAGCGTACATCGCGCACTTGCAGGTCGAAAACGAAAGGGTCGATTTGCGCCAGTAGTTGCGCGCTTAAATCTTTGAGGCTGATAGTGTTCTGATTAAAGCGTAAAGCGGTGGCCGATCCGAAACGGTTGCCCCAAAGTTCAACTCCCTGCGAGTGGGCAATAAAAGCCTTGGGCGTTCCTCTGTATTGTGTCCAGTAGTCTTCGTCTTTGTCGCGTATCGTCTGCAAGTCGACCGGCACGCCGGTGTCCCAATCGCGGCAGCTTTCCGAGTCCGATAAACCTGGTATTTCGGGCATCAGCATGCGGTCGGCAAAGTAGCCTTCAATAGGAACAATGGCCGAAACCATGAATTGCCGTTCGGTTTCTTCGAGTTCGCGCAAAGGGCCAATTTCGAAATATCTTATGGAAACCGTATCGCCAACACGGGCACCAATATCGTCGGCAAGCCACTGGTTTATCCACACTTCGCCGGGTGGTAGTTTTTCGTCGGATAAGGTCGATACAAACGAGTAGGGTGTGGTTTTTCCTTCAAGTGATATGGCATTGGCAAAGTAGGTTAAAATTGGGGTGAAGTTCAGGCTGGTGTTTTCGGCCACACGGTGCAAGGCATCGTCAATAAAAACCCTGGCCGAGCGTAATTCCCACTTGCTGTCGGCAGCGGCATCGAGAATTTCGAGCCCCGAATCGTCGAGGGTCCAGTGGGCTATCACCGCGTTTTCAATCTCATTTATTGTTTTATTGGTGTTTATAAAAAGCACATTGGCGCGCCCGTCCATTTCAGAAAGTTGGTTAAGGTATTCAATGGAGAGGAAAACATTGAAAGGTGCAGTTTGCGAATTTTGAAGGTTGAGGCGCCCCATTTGCTCGGCGTTTAAAATACCTGCCACGGTCAGGCGTGCTGTGCTGGTTTGGTCTTCGGCCGACACAAAAGGCGCATTGGCAGGCAGCAAACTCCCTTTTTCAATACGCAACAAAAATTGGTCGCCATCCGATAGATTCATGCGTTGAGCGGTGTTTTCGCTAATGAAAGCGCTAGCTCGGTCGGGTTCATTGGTTAAGGGCGTGTAAGCAGTCGAAACTACTTCGTCGAATTTACTGTCGATACCCCATACCTGTATGTTGTTCAGGCGAATTTGCCCTCCGTCGGCCGAGGCCATTCCTTCGAGCCGCAGGGCAGCCGATGTGGCTATTCCCTGTTCGTTTAGTTCGTCGGCCAGGCCGGTGGTAAAGAACCTTTCGCCCGAAGTGAGCGAATGGCTAACATTGCCTAGGCGCGCTTCGACACCTTGCAGCAGGCTGTGTTTTACCGAATCGCCTACAATTAGCCCGCCTGTAAGTACGGCTGTGCTTATTGCCACTCCCAGGGCAACCCACAAGTTTGCCTTGAAATAGTGCTTGAAGCCTGAACGAAAAAGATTGTTTAGTAAGTATGACATTTAAAATATTTATCGGTTAAATTTTGTTTTATCGAAAAGCTCCGATGTAGATATGAACCTATCCCATCCTTTGGGAAGTAAACCATCACGAAGCTCTTTATCTCCACTCCAAAACCATCCTCTTAGGTGCTCTGTAAGGGCAATAAATTCAGCATCGTCAACATCAATATCCTGTGTTAATGAAATTGCACGCATGTATGATTGTTTAGAAATTAATTCGATATTTACAAATCGGATTTTCCGGGTTATTAATTCTATAACCCTATCAAGTTCCGGCTCTGAATAATTTGTTAGTGCTAATATTTTAAGTCTATGTTCTTCAATTTCTCTTTTTAACTGTTCAGTTGAATAAAAATTCAGTCTACTTCGAGGTTGTAAAATAATTCTTGCAATTTTACTGTTCGTATTGAGGATTGAACTAAAAGCAATGTTTGTATCAACTACTATCCTCATAAACCAAGCTGTTCTTTCGTTCTATTCCACCTGCCTTTTTTTATCGATTTAACTAAATCGTCGACTTCGCTTTGCTTCGTTTTTGATTTTTTTGCAATTTCCACATATTCAAGATAATCAGACAACTCTTGCAATTCATCGATATTAGTATCGCTTGGAAGCCTAAAAATGATTTCCTTTGATGTTCTTTCAATTATCATATCAGCATTTTTTTCAAATATACAAAAACCGTTACGTTTTTAGGGCTTTAGTCCTTCATTATTAACCGTCCACAAGTTTACCATCCACTAGTTTATATACTTTCCCCATTTTCAAGGCCAGTTCCATAGAGTGTGTAACCACTATCAGGGCGGTATTCAATTCTTTGTTGAGTTCGAGCAGTAAATTAGTAAGCAGTTCTGCATTTTCGTGGTCGAGTGCCCCGGTGGGTTCGTCGGCTAAAATTAACGACGGGCGGTTAATGAGTGCCCTAACTACGGCTGCCCGCTGGCATTCGCCCCCCGAAAGTTCGGCAGGTTTTTGGAAACGCTGTTCCCAAATGCCGGTGCGTTTCAGCAGTTCTTCGGCACGCTGCTCGGCTTCGTTGTTTTTGCTTTTAAGCGGAATGGCTGGCACAAGCACGTTTTCCCAAAGTGTACATTGTGGCAAAAGGTGGTGCAATTGAAATACCATACCAATTTTGCGGTTCCGGAAACCGGGCAATTCATTGCTGTTCATTTCCATTAGGTTGGCACCTTCGAAAACCGCTGTGCCCGAGTCGGCCTTGTCGAGCGTGCCAATAATGTTAAGCAGCGTGGTTTTGCCCGAGCCCGATGGGCCAACAATGGCAAGGGTTTCGCCTTTTTCTACGTCGAGGCTTAAGCCGTCAAGTACCGTTCGTACAGTAGAACCCGATGGGTATGATTTTGTTATGGATTGAAGTTGTAGCATGTTTATATATGTATTGAAATATTGTGCAATATAATAAAAACAGCGGTTTGATTTTTTTGTTTTTGCAATCTATAAGTAGCATTGTGATTGTAAGTAAATTTTGAAATTAAAGTTTCGTTTTGTCAGTTATTAATCATACTTTAACATTCTGAATTCTATCTATATTTTTTGATGAGGTGGTTTGTATTTCTATTTTTCGTTTTATTGGGAAACATGTTGTTCGCTGAAGTTACTGACGACAGTTTCATTAATTTCAATACCGGTAATGGTAGGTTGATGCACAATACCGTAGAAACTGTATTTCGCGATCAGATGGGTTACGTGTGGGTAGGTACCAGTTTTGGACTGAATAGGCTCGACGGTTATAGTACTTTATCCTATACTCATGATGAGAATGATCCCGGATCCATATCTAGTAATTTAATCAAAAATGTTTTTGTTGATTCAGAGAACGAACTTTGGGTTGGTACTCAAGGTGGTGGTTTAAATAGATACCTACGCAGCAACAATACCTTTGAACACTTTATTCCCGATGGTTCGGAGTATAGTATCAATAACATAAATGTTTTATCCATTACCGAAGATGGTAATGGCGATATATGGATAGGTACTGCCGCCAAAAGCATTAGCAGGTACGATAAACGAACAGGTTATTTCGAAAATTTTGATCTTTCGGGTTTCGATTATCTTCAAAGAGGTTTGTCGAATGTGGATAAGCTTTTATACGATGAAGGAACGAAACTGTGGGTAGGAATGAGTCAGGGAGAAGTGTATAGTTTCGATATTGAGACAAAAGAAGCTAAGCTTTATTCGGTGCCTCCCGGTATCGATTACCGTAATATTGGAGCTATTAGGGATATTGTTCAGTTTCAAGATAAAATTTTATTTGCTACCTGGTCGGGGACAGTGTATAGTGTGATCCCCGGTGAAAGCGAATTTCTCGAAGTTTTTATTCCTCCGCAGGTTTTTAATTCGTCGGTGGTTACCGGTATTGTTGTCGATTTTAGAGAAGATTTGTGGATTAGTACACGGAGTAACGGACTTTTCCGCTTCGACAGCACTTTGAATTTGCACACACATTATAAGTTTAGTGACTTTCAGCCTAACAGTTTGGCATCGAACGCAATTGTAGATTTACACCTCGACTCGGGTAATAACCTGTGGATTTCATTTCTCGACCATGGATTGGGAATGATTTCAATTGGCAGTAAAATGTTTAGTAAGGTATTGAGTAACCATAAAATATCGGGTTTTGCCAATATCTACAGCATTGTAAAAGGTGAAGAGGGAAATATATGGTTCGGTTCACGAGGCAATGGCTTGTGGCGTTATAGTCCTTCCGACAAGAGTTATAAGCAATATCTTTCGGAACACAATTCAGGCTTGAACAGCAATTTCATAATTTCGTTGTACAAAACAAAAAGAGGAAAACTAATTGTTGGATGCGACGGTGGTTTTATTACTATATTCGATCCGCAACGCGAAACATTCAATCAACTTGAGCACGATCCCGATGACTGGAGTAATGCAGTTTTTGCAATCGAAGAAAGCGAGAATCACTACTGGGCAGCTACTTGGGGTGGAGGAATAAAAAAGGTGGACAAACAAACTTTGAAGTACACTTCAATTAATTTTGATCTCACAGATCAGTACCAAAACAGCATTTTTGACTTGAAGCTTGTCGATTCAGTTATGTGGGTTGCCAATGTAGGGCAGGGGCTTATTGCGTACAATATTTACACCGATCAATACAAAGTGTACCGTGAATACGATTCGTTAAATGTTTTTCCTTCTGAGCAAATAAATCACATTTTTGTTGAAAACAGCAATTCGTTATGGATTTCGACCGATGGCTCATGGATATACCGCTTTGAGCCTTCGAGCGAAACCATCACAAGATTTCCCGAAAACTATTCTGTTGAAAAGCAGGTAATTCAATCGACAGTAGTTGATAAGCATGAGAAAGTGTGGATTACTACTATAAATGGGATAGAAAAGCTTGGCGAAACCGAAGACGAATACCTTACATTCAGCTTGCACAATGGATTACTGCGTGGTGCATTTAATCAGGGAGCTGTATATTATGACCAGGACGAAGATCTTATATATGCTGGTGGTGTGGAAGGTGCAGTTTATTTCGACCCCGGAAACATTATTGTTGATTCGCTAGTAAACGATGTGGTGATTACCGGGTTTGAAATAATGGGGAAAAAAATATTGAATCCTAATTATCGGAACATCAATAAAGCAGCCGATCTGGCCGATACCATTCATATTTTTCCCGGTGAAAATATTTTTACGTTCTTTTTCTCCTCTATGGATTTTAAGTCCACTCACAAGAGCAAATATTTTTATATGCTTGAAGGGTTTAATGCCGATTGGGTTACTGTGCCCTATTCTAATAATTTTGTGCAATATACCAACATCAATCCGGGAGAATACACATTCATGGTTAAGGCCTGTAACAGCGATGGTATTTGCAGCGAAAGATACACCTCAATTGTAGTCATTGTTCATCCCGAGTGGTGGCAAACACGATTATTCCGAATAATACTCATTTCTTCACTGGTTTTGCTTATTTTATTGATGTCGATTTGGAGAAATCAAAGACACGAAAAAGCCAAAAAGAAACTCGAAGTAATGGTAATTAACAGGACACGAGAAATTTCCAAACAAAAGCAACGCATCGAAAAACAGCACGCAGAACTCGAAAAAGTCAATGAAACCAAAGACAAG